>NZ_JBHUDX010000071.1:19186-97102 GCF_042678285.1 Streptomyces caeni | reverse complement strand
CCTGATCTACTTCACCGAAGACGGCAGCGCACTGGTGGCCTGCGCCCGCCCGCAACGGTGGGTCGAGCGATCACCGCTTCAGGAGTTCGATCAACACCCGCCCCTGGGGCCGTCGACGGCTGGTCCGGCGGTCGCCCGGGGGTGCTGCTGTATGCCGCCGTCTGGCCTCGTTGATGTCAGCCGTAGATGTCAGACGGCTCTGGCATCCTGCGCCAGTGAGAATGACATGGGCCGCCTTCTGGACGCTGACAGCCACCCTGAACGGCAAAGCCACGCAAGCGAGTTGCCAGCGCCTGGCCGAGGAGCTGAGTCGCTGTTCCGTCCCTGACATCATCCGCTTCGCGGAACGACATGCCGAGGCTCTCTACCGTCTGGACCAAGAGAGGTTCGGGATGCTTCCTGTCACCGACATGGCAGGCCGGAACGGCAGGCCCTTCCCGCAGTCTGCCGACGGGTTCCTGTACGCCCGTTGCGCTGTCGTCGCCGCAGGACAAGTCGTATGGGAAAGCGTCTTCTTCGACGTCGACAAGTTCGCCCCGTACACCTCCACCGAGTTTGACGGGGAGTGGCTGCTGTATGTGCCGGATCAGGCATACGAACTCGCTACCGGGAAGGAGTGGGACCGCTCAACCCGGTACTGCTTCGAGAGCTACTCCAACAGGGATGGATGGCCGAACCTGGGGAGCTGAGGTGGACTGCCGCTTGATGGAGATCTCGTAGGTCGGTCCTCCTGGTGCCGGGGCCGTCGCCAGTGCTGCCTGCTAGTTTGCCTAGGAGTTGTCTTCAAATGTCTGGGCTCGATCCGCTTTGACGGACATCCGAGATCAGGGGCTCTGACCCGGGAGGATGTCCATCATGGAGAGCATGGGGAAGAAGAAGCCTCGGCCTCGCCGTTCGTTCACGCCGGCGCCGGGGTGGCTCTCCGGGCCGCCCGCGGCGGCGAGGGACTCGGACTCCGGCGGCTCAGGGGGCGGGGGAGCCGAGTGAGCGCCGGGTGACCCTCGTCAGATGGGCGGTGAAGACCTCGCGCGCATCCGGGGTCAGGGTGCGCAGCGCGACCAGGGCGGTGATGACCACGTCGCACAGCTCCGCCTGGACGTCCTCCCAGCGGTGCGTCGTGCCCTTGCGGGGGTTCTGGCCGGTCGCGCCGATCACGGCCTGCGCGACCTCGCCGACCTCCTCCGACAGCTTCAGCACGCGCAGCAGCAGGCCCTCCGCGCCCTCGTGCGTGCGGTGCGCGTCGAGCCACGCGTGCAGCCGGGCGATCGACTCCCAGAGGTCCGCGGACCCGTCGAGCTCAGTCATACCGGCAGCCTGCCATGCGGCGGCCTGCCACGGCCTGTCATGAGGCGGCCTGTCACGCGGCAGCCTGTCGTGCGGTGGCCTACTCCTCGAACAGGGCCTCCTGCTCCCCCTCTTCCCTCCGGCGCACCCGCCTGTTCCGCGCCCCCACCACCACGGCTGTGACCGCCGCCGTCACCGCGAACGCCGCCGGGACCATCCAGCCGCGGTTCACGGCGTGGCCGAGCGCCGAGTCCAGGGAGAGGCGGCCGGGGCCGGTGACCGCCAGGCCCGCCGCCGTGAGGCCGAGCGACGCCGCGTGCTCGTAGCCGCCGCTCTGGGCGAAGAACCCGTTCGGCATGTGCACCGCCGCCGCCCCCGCCATCGCGCCGGCCGCCGCGGCGCCCGCCACCGGTGTCGCCAGGCCCAGCGCCAGCAGTGTGCCGCCGCCTGTCTCCGCGAGCCCCGCCGCACGCGCGCTCGCCCTGCCCGGCCGGTAGCCCACGGACTCCATGAACTGCCCGGTTCCCTCGATCCCGCCCCCGCCGAACCAGCCGAAGAGCTTCTGCGCCCCGTGTGCGGCCAGCACTCCGCCGGTGCCCAGCCTGAGCAGCAGCAGTCCCACGTCACGTCGCTCGGTACAGGTCACGGTCACTCCCGGGGCAGCCGGTCGGCAGGCAGGGTCTTCTCCCCGTTCCCACCGTCCCACCGTCCGCACCCGCCCGGCCCGTCGGCGGCGCCGTTCGGGTGGCGAGCGCCCCGGGCGGCCATACGGGCAGCCGTTCCGCGGTCCGGCGCGCACCCCGCGGTCCCACGCGGGTCACACCCCCTCCCGGACCGCGGAACGGCTGCCACCCCCCTGGTACGGTCGGCGGAACCTCCGTGCCCCAACTGTGAAGCTCCAGTGGAGGAGTGTCGAGCATAAGCCCGTTACGTGTCGGAATGGTGCGGAGTTGGACATTCCGTTTGTGTAGGTTGAACGGTTGACGGTTCGTCCGCCCCTTGGTACACCGCCCTGTCACCCCGCAGGAACTGAGAACATGGGCGGCACGCCGTACGAAGAGGGAGGGGCAGATGCCCGAGCGTGGCCGTACCACGCACGACCAGGAAGGGCCGCAGGGTCACATACCCGCCCCCGCGTCCGCCGCGCGCCCCGCGCGGAGCGGTCCCGGCCTCCGCCGCACCGGTCTCCTGGTGACGTTCATCCTGGGCGGGCTCACCGCCACACCCCCGCTGGCGATGGACATGTACCTCCCGTCCCTGCCGCAGGTCACCACGTCCCTGCACACGTCCGCCGCGACCGTGCAGCTCACCCTCACCGCCTGTCTCGCGGGCATGGCGCTGGGACAGCTCCTGGTGGGCCCGATGAGCGACCGGTGGGGCCGCAGGCGCCCGCTGCTCGCCGGCCTCGCCGTCTACGTGGTCGCCACCGCGCTGTGCGCGCTCGCGCCCACGGCCGCCGCCCTCGTCGCGTTCCGGCTGGTGCAGGGACTCGCGGGCGCGGCCGGCATCGTGATCGCGCGTGCCGTCGTCCGGGATCTGTACGACGGTGTGACGATGGCCCGGTTCTTCTCCACGCTCATGCTGATCTCCGGGCTCGCGCCGATCGTCGCCCCGCTGATCGGCGGTCAGATCCTGCGCATCACGGACTGGCGCGGCGTCTTCGTCGTCCTGACGGCCGTGGGGGCCGCGCTCACGGCGCTGGTCTGGGCGAAACTGCCCGAGACCCGCGCTCCGGACGGAAGGCACGGCGGGGGAGGGGACACGGCCCTGCGCTCCCTGCGGATCCTGCTGGCCGACCGCGTCTTCACCGGCTACACGCTCGTCGGCGGCTTCACCTTCGCGGCGCTGTTCGCGTACGTGTCCGCGTCCCCCTTCGTCGTCCAGGAGATCTACGGCGCATCCCCGCAGACCTTCAGCCTGCTGTTCGGCCTGAACTCCGTGGGGCTGGTGATCGCCGGGCAGATCAACGGCAAGGTGCTGGTCGGCCGCGTCAGCCTCGACAGGGTGCTGGCCATCGGCCTCCTGGCCGTCACGCTCGCCGCGACCGCGCTGCTGCTGATGTCCACGGGCGTCCTCGGCGACGTGGGCCTCGCACCGGTCGCCGCCGCCCTCTTCGTGCTCATGTCGGCGATGGGGATCACGCTGCCGAACACCCAGACGATGGCGCTGATGCGCACCCGGCGCCACGCCGGCTCCGCGTCGGCGCTGCTGGGCACGTCCTCCTTCCTCATCGCCGCCGTCACCTCACCGCTCGTCGGGATCGCCGGCGAGAGGACCGCCGTCCCGATGGCCGTCGTCCAACTGGCGGCGGCGCTGGTGGCCGTCACCTGCTTCGTGGCACTGTGCCGTCCCTGGACAGCACGTGCGGGCGCGAAGGGCGGGGGCACCCCCGGCCCGGGCCCCGCCCAGAGCGTGGGGGAGGAGAGCTGAGCGCACCGAGACTGCGCGTCGACACCCCGGAGAAGGCCGGGCTCGATCCGGAGGAACTGCGTCTTCTCGTGCGCGGCGTCCGCGACGCCGTCGGCGGGGAGCGTCCCTGGGCGGCGGGCGCCGTGGTGATCGCCGGCCGCGGCCCGGTGATCGCCGTCGAGGAGGCGGCCGGCTGGGCGGTCCGGTACACCGCGTACGACGCGGAGACGGACCGGGGCGTCGGACTGCCGCCCGCGGCGCGGGTGCCGATGACCCTGGACACGCCCTTCGACCTCGCGTCGCTCACCAAGCTGTTCACCGCGGTCGCCGCGGTGCAGCAGCTGGAGCGCGGCACGCTGGGCATCGACGCGCGCGTGGGGGCGTACCTGCCGGACTTCCAGGCGGCGGCCGAGCACGGCATCACCGTGCGCCAGCTGCTGACCCACACCTCCGGGCTGCAACCCGAACTGCCGCTGTACGACTGCCCGTCCGACGCGGCACGGATCGCCGCGCTGCGGGCTCAGGTGCCGGTGGGCGAGCCCGGCGCGTACTGCTACTCGGACCTGAACCCGCTGATCCTGCAGCACCTTCTGGAACGTCTCACCGGGCGCACCCTCGACGTGCTCGTCCGGGACGGGATCACCCGGCCGCTCGGGATGACGGCGACGGGCTTCGGACCGTGCCCGGGCGCGGCGGCGACGGAGGACCAGCGGCGGCCGTGGGCGAAGGCGGACCGGGGGATGCTGCGGGGCGTGGTCCACGACGAGAACGCGTGGGCGCTGGGCGGGGTGGCCGGGCACGCGGGCCTCTTCTCGACCGCGCGCGACCTGGCGGTCTTCTGCCGCACCCTGCTGGCCGGCGGCTCGTACGGCCCCGCGCGCATCCTGGGCCCCGACTTCGTGGAACTGATGCTCACCCCGCCCGGGCTGGGCTTCGCGGTCGACCAGCCCTGGTTCATGGGGGAGCTGTCGGGCCGGGGCGCGGCCGGCCACACCGGCTTCACGGGCACGTCGCTGGTCCTGGACCCGGCGACGGACACCTTCCTCGTCCTGCTGGCGAACACGGTCCACCCGCGCCGCCGGGCACCGGACAGCCGGCCGCGGGCGGCGGCGGCGGACCGGCTGGCGCGAGCGGTGCGCGGGACCTGAGAGAATTTCCCGGTGAACGCTCCCGTCTCCCCGGCCGACAGCCTCCGCGCCGCCCTCTCCGGGCTGCTCGACGGGCTTGCACCCAAGCAGGCCGGCCAGGCCGTGGACCGGCTGATCGCCAGCTACCGGGGACGGACCCCCACCGGCGCGCCCGTGCTGCGGGACCGCGCGGACGTGGCCGCCTACGCCGCGTACCGGATGCCCGCGACCTTCGAGGCGGTGTGTGCGGCGCTGGACGCGTTCGCCGCCGCCGTCCCCGGCTGGGCGCCGGCCGGCCATGTGGACATCGGCGGCGGGACCGGGGCGGCGACCTGGGCCGTGAGCGCGACCTGGGAGGGGCGGCGGCCGGTCACCGTGCTCGACTGGGCCGAGCCCGCCCTCGCCCTGGGCCGGGAGATCGCCGCCGCGAACCCGGCGCTGAAGGACGCCGAGTGGCGGCGCTCCCGTATCGGATCGGCGCTCACCGTCGAGAGCACCGATCTCGTCACGATCTCCTACGTCCTCGGCGAGCTCACCGAGGCGGACCGCGCCTCGGTGGTCGAGACCGCGGCCGCGGCCGCCCGGGCCGTCGTGGTCGTCGAGCCCGGCACGCCGGAGGGCTACGCCCGCGTCATCGAGGCCCGTGACCACCTCATCGGCGCCGGCTTCCGCGTTGCCGCGCCCTGCCCGCACAGCGCGGCCTGCCCCATCGTCCCCGGCGAGGACTGGTGCCACTTCTCGGCCCGGGTCAGCCGCTCCTCGCTGCACCGGCAGGTCAAGGGCGGCTCGCTGGCGTACGAGGACGAGAAGTTCAGCTATGTCGCCGCGGCCCGCTTCCCGGTGGCGCCGGCCCCCTCACGGGTCGTCCGCAGGCCGCAGATCCGCAAGGGCCAGGTCCTCCTCGACCTGTGCGGCCCGGACCGCTCCCTGCACCGCGAGACGGTGACCAAGCGCCACGGTCCCCACTACCGTGCGGCCCGCGACACGGACTGGGGCGAGCCTTGGCCGCCGGCCCCGGCGCACTGAGGGGTCCGGCGAAGTCCGGTGCGCTCCGGCGGCGTCCGAAGGGGCGCGGGGCTGCGTCGGCATGCGGCCGGCCGCGCGGGCGCGACCGGCCACCCCCAAGCTCTCGACCACGTTCGAGGGGGACCCCCATCGCATCCACGGGTGACGCACGGGACTGCCCGCGGAGTGCTCAGGCACGCGGCCCGGCGGGCGGGGGTGTCCTCACGCGGCTCCGGGTGGTGCGGCCGGCCCGGTCCCCCTGCGGACCGGGCGCGGTCCCCGCTCCCGGCGGACCGGCCGCCCAGCCCGCGTACCCACCGCCCGCGGACGAGACGTCCCGTCTTGTCCCCCTGGTAGATTCGCCGCATGGCCGAGAAACCCGTCCCCGACGCCTCCCGCCGCAGTGAGGCATCGCGCCGCGCCATCCACGACGCCGCGCTCGCGCTCGTCGCGGAGGTCGGGTATCCGAGGACCACGGTCGAGGGGATCGCCGCGCGGGCCGGAGTGGGCAAGCAGACCATCTACCGGTGGTGGTCGTCCAAGGCCGACGTGCTGCTGGAGGCGTTCCTGGACCTCGGGGAGCGGGCCGCACGGGAGGCCGGGCAGCGGCCGGACGCCCTCCCCGACACCGGAGACCTGGCCGCCGACCTCAAGCTCGTGCTGCGCGCCACCGTCGACGAACTCCACGACCCCCGCTTCGAGGCCCCAGCCCGTGCCCTCGCCGCCGAGGGCCTGGTCAACCCCCGGCTCGGCGCCGAGTTCGTCGCGGGGCTGCTCGAACCGCAGCTCGGGTTGTACGCCCGGCGGTTGCGCTCCGCCCAGGAGGCGGGTGCCGTGCGCCCCGACGTCGACCCGCGCATCGCCCTGGAGTTGTTTCTCTCCCCGCTCGCCCAGCGCTGGCTGCAGCGCACCGGCCCGATCACTTACGCGTACACGGACACCCTCGTCGACTACGCGCTCCACGGCCTGGCCCCCCGCTGACCGCCCTGACCGGTGGGACACTCCACGGGAAATCCTGTCATGTCACCCGATCCCGGTCCGCGGTTGGCATCGCCCCACCTACCCCGGATGGGGACTGCGGTCACCCGTGCCGCAGGATGGTGGGACCATGAGGCATGCTGTCCGCACAACTGCTGTGAGGCGAGGGGATAGATGAGCGCAGGGTTCGGCCGTCGCACGAGCGTGCAGGGCAGGATCTCCCAGTGGCTGCGCGGACGCCGTCCCGCCCGTCTCGTGGAGGACGCCGGCGACGGTGGCCGTGAGGCGATGCTGCTGGCCGCGGCCGCCGCGGGGCTGCCCCTCGCACCAGCCGCGCACCCGGTGGGCTACCGCTGCTCGTGCGACCGCGTCGGCTGTCCCACCCCCGCCCGGCACCCCGTCTCCTTCGCGTGGCAGACGCAGTCCACCACGGACCGGGCGCAGATCGAGCGCTGGGCCCGGCACCAGCCCGAGGCGAACTTCATCACCGCCACCGGGATGGTGCACGACGTGCTCGACGTTCCGCACAGGGCCGGCGACGAGGCCCTGGAGCGGCTGCTCGCCTCCGGTGTCGAGGTGGGGCCGGTCGCCGTGACCGGCGACGGACGCATGCTGTTCTTCACACTGACCCGAGGCACCCCCGAGGACGAGGACGAGTGGTGGCCGTGCGAACTGGACTGCCACCCCGAGACGATGGACGAGCACCCGGGGCTGCGCTGGCACTGCCGGGGCTCGTATGTGCTCCTGCCGCCCGCGCAGTTGCCCGGTGAGCTGACGGTCGCCTGGGTACGGGGCCCGGAGCACGAGCTGCCGGACCCGCTGAGCCTGCTGGAGGTGCTGACGGACGTCTGCACGCGCTACGCGGGGGACGACACGGAGGACGAGCTCGCGGCCTGGCCCCACCGGGGCTGAGGCCCGGCGGCGCCCCTCCCCTCACGTCCCCTACTCCCCCTTCGCGCCCGTCAGCCCCTCCACCCGGCTGAGGACCTTCACCTGACCCTTCGGCGGGTCCAGCACCGCCTGGTTGGAGACGAACTCCAGCGTCAGGGACTGCTTGACCTCGCCGGTCATCAGCGCCTTGATGTTCGGGTCGGTGACATTGATGTTCACGCCCTGCGCCGCCGTCTGCTTCTCGTAGCGGTGGGTGACGAAGAACACCAGCGCGCCGCCGTCCGTCGTGCGCAGTCCCAACGGCGCGTAGTCGCCGTCGGTCAGCGGCTCGTCGATGTACTGCCGGGCCAGGCCCGGCTTGCTCGCGTTCCTCAGCCGCGCGGCCCGCCACTGCGAGGTGTGCGTGCCCGGCGCGAAGGTGTCCCCGCCGTCCTTCAGATAGGCGGTGTACGCGGAGCCGAGACGGCGCGGCTGCACCGCGAGCGCCGCGTCGTCCGCGGGCACCGGCTCGGCCCAGCCGTCCTGGTCCTTCTTGAACTGCGGTACGTCACCGGACGCGACGATCGTCAGATACGACACCGCCCACACCTCGCCCGGATCGGACCGGGTGAAGACGAGCAGCCAACGGGCATCGGGGCGGCCCTTGTTGGCGCTGGCGTCGACGACGAACCAGCGCGGCCAGCCCGCCTTCTCGGGGATCGTGAACGTCGCGTCGGCCAGCTTCAGCGGGGAGTGGTCCGGGTTGCCGTCGGGGTGGTTGCGGTGGCCCGCCGCGAGCTTGCCGGCGTCGATGTCGGCGAGCGCGCCGGTGACCCGGTCCGCGTCCTGGGAACGGTCGTAGCCCTTGTCCGCCTTGTTGTACGCGCGGAGGAAGTCCTTGAGGGCGCGGGCGGCCTCGGCGTGTGTCGCCGTCGGCACGACCTTCCGCTCGCCGTGCACCACGACACAGCCGCTCGCCGTCAAGGACACCACGGTCGCCGCGGCCGCGGCCCGGGCGAACCGGCCCGGACTACGAAGCGTTCGAGGGCTGTGATCCCCGCGATCCCTGCTCATCAGTGACCTTCACCTCCCCCTTCCCGGAGGCGAACCCTACCGGGGCGAGGAAGATCGTGAGCGTCGGGACCAGGTACAGAGCCCACACCGTGACCTGGAGGACCGTCGGATCGGGCTGGAAGTTGAAGACGCCCTTCAGCAGGGTGCCGTACCAGCTGTCCGGCGGGACGGTGCCGCTGATGTCGAAGGCCAGGTTCGTCAGACCCGGGATCCAGTCGGCCTCCTGCAGGTCGTGGAAGCCGTAGGCGAGCACGCCCGCGGCGACGACGACCAGCATGCCGCCGGTCCAGGTGAAGAACTTGGCGAGGTTGATCCGCAGGGCGCCGCGGTAGAACAGCCAGCCCAGCAGGACCGCGGTGGCCAGGCCCAGGGCGACACCGATCAGCGGGCGCGGGGTGCCGTCGCTCGCGGCGTGCACCGACGCCCACACGAACAGCGCGGTCTCCAGGCCCTCCCGGCCCACGGCCAGGAACGCGGTGGCCACCAGCGCGCCCGTGCCCATCCGCAGGGCCGCGTCCAGCTTGCCGTGCAGTTCCGACTTCAGATGCCGGGCGGTGCGCCGCATCCAGAAGACCATCCACGTCACCAGGCCGACCGCGAGGACCGACAGGGAGCCGCCGAGCGCCTCCTGCGCCTCGAACGTCAGCTCCTGGGAGCCGAATTCGAGGAGGCAGCCGAAGGCCAGCGCGATGGTCACCGCGATGCCGATGCCGGTCCAGATGGGCCTCAGCGCGTCCCGCCGGCCCGTCTTGACCAGATAGGCGATCAGGATGCCGACGACGAGGCTGGCTTCCAGGCCCTCGCGCAGACCGATCAGATAGTTGGAGAACAACTGACTACGCCTCCTCGGTCAGTAGCGTCCGGCCCCACCAGTCGTCCTTGTCGCGGACGCCGGGCGGTACGGCGAAGACGGCCGAACCCACGTGCTGGATGTACTCGTTGAGCGCGTCCGATGCCGACAGCCTGCGCTGCAGCGGGATGAAGCCCTTGCGCGGGTCGCGCTGGTAGGCGAGGAAGAACAGGCCCGCGTCGAGGCGGCCGAGCCCGTCCGTGCCATCGGTGAAGGAGTAGCCCCGCCGCAGGATCGTGATGCCGTTGTTGGCGTCGGGGTGCGCGAGGCGGACGTGCGCGTCGGGTTTCAACGCCTTCAGGAACGGCTCGTCGTGCTCCTTCGCCCTGCCGACGGGGGCGCCCTCGCCCTTGCTGCGGCCGAAGACGTCCTCCTGTTCCTGCAGCGAGGTGCGGTCCCAGGTCTCGATGTTCATGCGGATGCGCCGGGCGACGAGGTACGAGCCGCCCGCCATCCACGCCGGTCCGTCTCCGTCCGCGACCCATACGAACTTCTTCAGCCGGTCCGTCTGCGTGCCGGCGATGTTGCGGGTGCCGTCCTTGAACCCGAAGAGGTTGCGCGGGGTCTGGGCGTCCGGGGTCGTCGACGAGGTCTTGCCGAAGCCGAGCTGGGACCAGCGGACGGCGACCCTGCCGAATCCGATGCGGGCCAGGTTGCGGATCGCGTGCACGGCGACCTGGGGGTCGTCCGCGCAGGCCTGGACGCACAGGTCGCCGCCGGTGCGGGACTTGTCGAGATTGTCGCCGGGGAACGCGGGCAGGTCCACCAGGGCCTCGGGCCGCTTGTCCGCGAGCCCGAACTTCTGGAAGAAGGACGGCCCGAAGCCGATCGTCAGTGTGAGCCGTGACGGCTTGAGGCCCAGCGCCTCGCCGGTGTCGTCCGGCGGCGCCTCGGCGAGCCCGCCGAACGCGCCCTCGCCGACCGCCCTGCCCGCGGTCATCCGCCGCGCGGCCTCGGTCCAGTCCTTGAGCATCCGGACGAACTCGGCGCGGTCGCCGGTCTTCACGTCGAACGCGGCGAAGTGCAGCCGGTCCTGCACCGGCGTCGCGATGCCCGCCTGGTGGGCGCCGTGGAAGCCGACCGCGCCGCCCGTCGCGGCACCGGCCGGTTCCGCGTCGTCGCCGACGCGGGTCGCGGCCACCGCGCCGCCGGCCACGGCGGCGCCGAGCGCGAGGCCCGCCCCGCCCCAGCCGATCAGCGCGCGCCGGGAGGGTGCCGGGGAGGCGGTGCCCGACGTCGTCGTGTCCGTCATGATCCGGGTCTCCCTCACTTCGCGACGGCGGCGGCGAGCTTCGACAGCGGCTCCGCGAGCGCGTTGACCGCGTCCGACAGTTCCTTGCGGTCGCCGGCGCCGACCTTGTCGTAGGAGACGAAGTCGTACTGCGCCGCGTCCGTCCCCTTCGTGCGGT
The DNA here is from genome assembly GCF_042678285.1 of Streptomyces caeni. Lineage (NCBI taxonomy): Bacteria > Bacillati > Actinomycetota > Actinomycetes > Kitasatosporales > Streptomycetaceae > Streptomyces > Streptomyces caeni. The sequence goes on along the minus strand of NZ_JBHUDX010000071.1, from coordinate 86,096 downwards.
GCGTGTCGAGCAGCGTGTTCAGCGCCGCGAACTGCCGGTCGAGCTCCTTGGCCAGGGCCGCGTCGTTCTTCTGCGCGACGGGCCTGAGGAGTTCGTACGCCTTCTGCGCGCCCTCGACGTTGGCCTTGAAGTCGACCAGGTCGGTGTGCGAGTAGCGCTCCTCCTCGCCGGTGACCTTGCCGGTGGCGACCTCGTCGAGCAGTTCCTTGGCGCCGTTGGCCATGGACGTCGGGGTGATCTCGGCCTTGCCGACCCGCTCCTGCCAGTCCTTCAGGTCCGTCACGAGCCGGCCGGCGAGGGCCTTCTCCTCGGTGCCGAGCTTGCCGTCCGCCCACAGGGCCTTCTCCAGGCGGTGCCAGCCGGTCCACTTCTGGCCCTGCTCCAGGCCGTCGGCGCGGACGTCGACCTTAGGGTCGATGTCGCCGAAGGACTCGGCGACGGGCTCCGTGCGCTCCCAGCCGATGCGGGAGGTCGCGTACGCCTTCTTCGCGGCCGCCAGGTCACCGTCCTCGACCGCCTTCGCGAACGCCTCGACGCGGGGCAGCGTGTCGTCGGCCTGCTGCTGTACGTACCGGCGGTAGGCGGCGACGGCTCGGTCCAGGCGGGGGTCGCGGGCGGCGGTGCTGCCGCCGGTGGCCGTGACGTCCTGGCGGATGCCCTTGCCCTTCATGCCGGGCTTGCAGGCGATCCGGTAGCTGCCCGCCTTCACCTCGGCGGTGACCTTCTGCTTGGTGCCGGGACCGATGTTCTCGCGCTCGGCGACGACCCGGTCGTCCGGGAAGAGGATGTAGACCTCGGTGACCTTGGAGCCCCTGTTCTCGATGTCGAGCTCGATGTGCCCGGCCGGGAACCGCTTCTTCGACACCTTGCAGGCGTCGTCCGTCGCGGTGACGGTGATCACGCGGTCGCCGCCTTCGGCGCTGCTCTTCTCCGTGCACCCCGTGACGGCGGTCAGGGCGGCCGCGGTGGCGGCGGCGGTGACGACGGAGAGTCGGACGGCTCGCATGCATGCTCCAGGGAACGGACGGCGGCACATCGCGCGGAGGGAGCCACGCGGTGTGGTGAGGCTTGCCTAAGTTACCTGAGCCTTACCTCACCTGCCCATCCCCCGGACACGTGATCTGGATCCCACACCCTTCAGTCGCCCTGCCCGCGGGGGCGGCCCACCGGCCCCGCCGGCCGTCCGCGGGATGCTTGAATGCCCGCGTGACTGACTACGACGTGCTGCGCGTCTTCTGCGGACCGGGCGGTGGATACGGCAACGAACTCGGCGTCGTCCGCGACGGCTCGACGCTCCCCGGACGTGACGAGCGGCAGGCGTTCGCCGCGAAGCTCGGCTTCAGCGAGACCGTCTTCGTCGACGACCCCGAGCGCGGCGTCATCGACATCTACACGCCGACGCTGCGGCTGCCGTTCGCCGGGCACCCCTGCGTGGGCACGGCCTGGCTGCTCGACGTGCCCGAACTCGTCACACCGGCCGGGGTGGTGGGCACCCGCCTGGACGGCGAGTTCAGCTGGATCGAGGCCCGCCCGGAGTGGGCCCCGCCGCGCACCCTGCGCCAGTACCCGACGGCCGCCGAGGTGGACGCCCTGCCGGTGCCGCCCCCAGGCGACTGGATCTACGCCTGGGCGTGGGAGGACGAGCCCGCCGGCCGCGTCCGCGCCCGGGCCTTCCCCGGCCGTATGGATGAGCGCGGCGTCAGCCGCTCCAGTGGATCCGGTGCTTGCACCGGGGGCGTCGACGAGGACGAGGCGAGCGGCGCGGCGGCCCTGCTGCTCACGGCCCGGCTGGGCCGCGCGCTCAACATCGTCCAGGGGGCGGGCTCGCAGATCCTGACGGCACCGCAGCCGGAGGGCTGGGTGGAGGTGGGGGGACGGGTGTTCCTGGAGCGCTGACCGTCGCCGAGCGGTGTGCGGCTCCGCCGCATGGGCGCGGCCGGCCTCCCCCCAAGCTCTCGACCCGTTCGAGCAGGGGACCCCCATCGTGCCCCGCGGATGACGTACCGGACTTCCGGCGGAGCGCTCAGGCGCTCAGCCGGAACTCCTCGCCCAGGGCCCGGAAGACCTCGGTGTTCAGCGCGAACGCCCGCTTGCACTCGGCGATGACCCGCTGCTTCTCCAGGTCGTCCGCCCGGATCCCGTCCAGGAGCGCCCGGTAACCCCTCTTGAACGCGGCCGGGCTGGGGATCCCGTCGAACACGTAGAACCGGACCCCGTCGCCCTTCCGGGCGAAGCCCCATGTCTTCTCGGCCCTGTCGCGGATGATCTGGCCGCCGGAGAGGTCGCCCAGATAGCGGGTGTAGTGGTGGGCGACGTATCCGGCGGGCCATCGCTCGGCACACTCCCGCACCCGTGTCGCGTACGCCCGTGTCGCGGGCAGCGCCGTGAGGCCCGCCCGCCAGCCCGGGCCGCGCAGATGCGCGAGGTCCCGCTCCAGCGACGGCAGCCGCAGCAGCTCCGGCCGCAGGAAGGGCCCGGCCACCGGGTTCCCGGCCAGCCGTTCTCCGCCGGTCTCCAGCGCCTCGTACACGAACCACAGCTGCTCGGTGTACCGCGCGTACGCGTCGACCCCCAGCCTGCCGCCGAGCAGGTCGCTCATGAACGCCGAGGTCTCCGCCTCCGTGTGCTGCTCGTGCGACGCGTCACGGATGAGCGAGGAGAACGCCGCGCGGTCCGGGTCCGGCGTCTGCATCGGGCCTCCACGGTTTTGCCGACACCTCGTCGGTAAAACCCTACTCCGGATCACGCGGCGCAGCCCACAGCACACCGCCCACCCGGTGGACGCGGCGCACTGCCGCGCCCCGCCCGCGCGGCCGGGGCTAGGGGGTGTTTCGAAAGTCCGGCACAGCACCCACGGCGCCCGGCACGCGCCCCCGGGCTCTTCGAGCAGGGGGCGCCCCCACTCGCCGCACCGGCCGAAACCTCAAGTACGTCCGGTACGAGGGCTTTCGTCCGGCACGCCGAGAGCACGCACCGGACACCGCGGACACCGCACAGGACTTTCGAAACACCCCCTAGGGGAGGGTCAGGACGTCCGCGCCCGTGGCCGTGACGACCAGGGTGTGCTCGAACTGGGCCGTGCGCCTGCGGTCCTTCGTCACCACGGTCCAGCCGTCGTCCCACATGTCGTACTCGTGCGTCCCCAGCGTGAGCATCGGCTCGATGGTGAAGGTCATCCCCGGTTGCAGCACGGTGGTCGCGTGCGGGCTGTCGTAGTGCGGGATGATCAGCCCGGAGTGGAACGACGAGTTGATCCCGTGCCCGGTGAAGTCCCGCACGACGCCGTAGCCGAACCGCTTCGCGTACGACTCGATGACCCGCCCGATGACGTTGATCTGGCGGCCTGGCCTGACGGCCTTGATCGCCCGGTCGAGAGCCTCACGGGTGCGCTCGACGAGCAGCCGCGACTCCTCGTCCACGTCCCCGACCAGGTATGTGGCGTTGGTGTCGCCGTGCACGCCGCCGATGTACGCCGTCACGTCCAGGTTGACGATGTCGCCGTCGCGCAGCACCGTGGAGTCCGGGATGCCGTGGCAGATCACCTCGTTGACCGACGTGCACAGCGACTTGGGGAAACCGCGGTAGCCCAGCGTCGACGGATAGGCGCCGTGGTCGCACATGTACGTGTGGGCGACCCGGTCCAGTTCGTCCGTGGTGACACCCGGCGCGATGATCCTCGCGGCCTCGGCCATCGCACGCGCCGCGATCCGCCCGGCGACCCGCATCGCCTCGACGGTCTCGGGCGACTGCGCCTCGGGGCCGGTGTACGGGGCCGGCGCCGGTTTGCCGACGTACTCGGGGCGGCGGATGTTTCCGGGTACCGAACGGGTGGGAGACAGCTCTCCTGGTACGAGCAGTGACTGGCCAGACATGTCAGCGAGTCTATCCAGCGGACGTGCGGGACCATGGCCCTGGCGAAAGGAGCTCCTGCGATGGCGCTGTTCAGGAAGCGGACGGTCGGGAAGCCGGGGGAGTGGTTCTACTGCCTGGTCCACCAGAAGGTCGAGGAGGGCCCCGAGTGCCCCGCCAAGGACCGCTTCGGGCCGTACGCGTCCCGCCGGGAGGCGGAGCACGCGATGGAGACGGCACGCGAGCGGAACCTGGAGTGGGAGACGGACCCGCGGTGGCACGACGCGCCCGCGGCGGAGCGGGACGACGACTGAGACCGGCCGCCCACCCGCTCCGGCGGGTGGGCCGGACCCGGCGGTCTCCCGCGACGGCCCACGACTACCACCGCACCGGTGGCGGCGCCGTCAGCTGATCGGCCAGCCGCGACAACCGGTCCCGGAAGCGCCGGCGTCCCCGCGGCGCGGGCAGCGCGTTCTCCCCCGCCGCCGCGCTCACCAGGTGCTGCACGGTGTCCAGATCGAGATCCGTGTCCTGCGGCACCGCCAGCGCCTCGTGCGCCATCGCCGTCAGGTCGTCGTCCCCGGCGTCCAGCGCCAGCACCACGGCCCCGGCCCGCCGCGCGTCGTGGACCCGCTCCAGGAGCCCTGCCCCCGGCGCGCCCGGCGACACCACCAGCAGCGTCTCCCCGCGCCGCGCCGCCGACAGCCGCCCGAGCCCCACCGCCAGATGCGCCGGATCCGAGGCCCGCGCCCCGTGCCGCACCAGCGTCGGCGACAACTCGGGCGTCCCCGACCACGCGGCCTCGTCGACCAGGTGCGCCGCCAGATGCCACGGCTCGTGCTCCGCCGTGCCCACGAGCAGCAGCCCGCCCCCGTACGACACCACGGACCCCCGCAGCGTCCCCGCGAACCGCCGCGTGGCCCCCAGCCACTCCGTCCCGGCGAGCACTTCCCTCAGCAATGCGACCCGTACGGCGTCCATGGGTGGGCATCCTGCCGCAATCGGCGGCGCAGGACGCGGAGTTCGCCCGAATTCGCCCCACACGGGCGAAGCGCCGACCCCTGCGCCGCAGGAACCGCACCACGCATCACCCGGCCCATCGCCCGTAGAGTCTGGCCATGACCTCTTCCGACAGTGCACCCAAGGCCCCCGCCAAGGACCCCTGGGACCTCCCCGACGTCTCCGGGCTCGTCGTCGGCGTGCTCGGCGGCACAGGGCCGCAGGGCAAGGGCCTGGCCTACCGGCTCGCCAGGGCCGGCCAGAAGGTGATCATCGGCTCCCGTGCCGCGGAACGCGCCCGGGCCGCCGCCGAGGAGACCGGCTACGGTGTCGAGGGCGCCGACAACGCCGAGACCGCCCGGCGCAGCGACATCGTGATCGTCGCCGTGCCGTGGGAGGGCCACGGCGCAACGCTCCAGTCCCTGCGGGAGGAACTGGCCGGCAAACTCGTCGTCGACTGCGTCAACCCGCTCGGCTTCGACAAGAAGGGCGCCTACGCGCTCAAGCCCGAGGAGGGCAGCGCCGCCGAGCAGGCCGCCGCGCTGCTGCCGGACTCGCGGGTCACCGCCGCCTTCCACCATCTGTCCGCCGTGCTGCTCCAGGACCCGGAGGTCGACCGGATCGACACCGACGTCATGGTCCTCGGGGAGGAGCGCGCCGACGTGGAGATCGTGCAGGCGCTGGCCGGCCGCGTCCCCGGCATGCGCGGCATCTTCGCGGGGCGGCTGCGCAACGCCCACCAGGTCGAGTCCCTCGTGGCGAACCTGATCTCCGTCAACCGGCGGTACAAGGCACACGCGGGTCTGCGGGTCACCGACGTATAGCGGGCGCGGGGCATGGGGGACACTGGAGGCCGTACGACCACGCCGTCCGTCCGTCAGGAGCCGACCGCCATGCCCCGCCTCGCCCTCTACGCCCTCGCCGTGTGCGTCCTCGCCGTCGCCGCGGCCGTCGTCTCCTTCGCCCGGGGCAGCTGGCTGGGGGTCGTCTGGGTGCTGCTCGCGGGCCTGGCGTCCAACATGACGTGGTACTACGCCCGCCGCGACCGGGACCGGCGCACGTCCGCCACCGGCTGAGCGGCCGGGGGGCTAGCCCGCCGGCGAGCAGAACTCGTTCGTGCCCTTCCAGAAGCGGTAGAGCTCCTGCCCGCAGTAGCGGTGCACGTCGTCGATGCCCAGGGTGTTCAGGAGCGAGTCCACGGTGTCGAAGAAGACCCTGTTCACCGACGGCAGCCACAGGAGCACGAACACGGCGAGCAGACCGAACGGCGCGAACGGCTCCACCTGGCGGCGCACCCCGTGCGGCAGCCACGGCTCGATCACTCCGTACCCGTCCAGGCCCGGCACCGGCAGGAAGTTCAGCAGCGCGGCCGTGACCTGGAGCAGGGCCAGGAACGCCAGCCCGTACCGGAATTCCTGGGGCACCCCGTCCAGCGCGTGCAGCCAGAACGGCGCCGTGCACACCCCCGCGAACAGCACGTTCGTCAGCGGGCCCGCGGCCGAGATCAGGCTGTGCCGCCAGCGCCCCCGGATGCGGTCGCGCTCGATGAAGACCGCGCCGCCCGGCAGACCGATACCGCCCATGATCACGAAGACCACGGGGAGCACGATGCTCAGCAGGGCGTGCGTGTAGGCGAGGGGATTCAGGGTCAGATAGCCCTTCGCGCCCACCGAGATGTCCCCGCTGTGCAGGGCGGTGCGCGCGTGCGCGTACTCGTGCAGGCACAGCGACACGATCCACGCGGCCGTCACGAACAGGAACACGGCCACGCCGGGCTGCGCGGCGAACCCGCTCCAGGTGGCCCAGCCGGTGACCGCCGTGACGGCCAGCAGCCCGGCGAAAACGGGGCTGATCCTCCGGTCGCTGCGCCGGGTGGCGGCGGTGGTCATGGGGCTCCCTGGATTCGGCTGATGGTGCGGACCGCCCGACCGTACCGGGCGTACCCGAAAACGTCTCGCGCGGGGGACCGGGTTCCGGCGAGGCTGTCAGGGGCACGGCGCCGCACCGCCCGAACCCCGTGACCGGTTCCGACGCCGCCGGAGACAATGAACCCCGTGCGCTATCGCATTCTCGGCACCACCCAGGCCCTCCACGCCGACGGCACGCCCGTCCCGGTCGGCGGGGCCCGGCTGCGTGCCCTGCTGACCGTGCTCGCCCTGCGGACCGACCGGGCCGTCACCGCGGCCCTCCTCGTCGACGAGGTGTGGTCCGGCGACCCGCCCGCCGACGCCACCGGGGCCCTTCAGGCGCTGGTCGGGCGGCTGCGCCGGGCGCTCGGGCCGGACGCGGTGGAGTCGGTCCACGGCGGCTACCGGCTGGCCGCGGCGCCGGAGGACGTCGACCTGCACCGCTTCGAGCGGCTGACCGGCGAGGGGCTGCGCGCTCTGGCCGACGGCGACCCCGCGAAGGCGGCCGTCCTCCTCGACGACGCCCTCGCCCTGTGGCACGGGCCCGCCCTCGCCGACCTCCCGGAGCGGGCCGCCGAGGCGGCCCGCTGGGAGGCCCGCCGCCTCGACGCGCGCCGCGCCCGCCTCACCGCGGCCCTCGCCCTCGGCCACGGCCAGCAGCACCTGCCCGAGCTGACCGCGCTGTGCGGCCTCCACCCCCTCGACGAGCCCCTCCAGGTCCTGCGCCTGCGGGCCCTGCGCGACGTGGGCCGCCCCGCGGAGGCGCTGGCCGCCTACGAGGCCGTACGGCAACTGCTCGCCGACCGTCTCGGCTCCGATCCCGGGCCCGAACTGCGGTCCCTGCACGAGGAACTGCTGCACGCCCCCGAAGCCGCGCCGCCCCACTCCCGCCCGCATGCCTCCGCTTCCGGTCCCTTGGGTCCGGGCGCCCCCGCCCCGGCCCCGCACGCCGCCGGTGCCTCGGGCGGTTCCTCCGGCAGCGGGACCTGTCCCGCACCGCCCCCGGGCAACCTCCACGCCCGCCTCACCTCTTTCGTCGGGCGGGAGGCCGACATCGACACCCTCCGCGCCGACCTGTCCGGCGCCCGGCTCGTCACCCTGCTCGGGCCCGGCGGCGCCGGCAAGACCCGGCTGTCGCAGGAGGCCGCCGAGGCCGTGGCGCACACCGCCCGGGACGGGGTCTGGATGGCCGAACTGGCGCCGGTCGACGACCCGGAGGCCGTGCCCGAGGCCGTGCTCACCGCCGTCGGGGCGCGCGAGACGGTGATGCGCGGCGCCGGCGCCGAGGAGATGCGCGCCGTGGCCGACCGGCACGACGCCCCCCTCACCCGGCTCGCCGAGCACTGCGCGCGGCGCCGCATGCTGCTCATCCTCGACAACTGCGAGCACATCGTCGATGCCGCCGCCCGGCTCGTCGAGCACCTCCTCGAACGCTGCCCCGGCCTGACGGTCCTCGCCACCAGCCGCGAGCCCCTCGGCGTGCCGGGCGAGCTGCTGCGCCCGGTCGAGCCGCTGCCGCAGCCGTACGCGCTGAGGCTGCGCCGCGCCCGCGGCGCCGCCGCCCGGCCCGGCTTCCGCGTGGAGGACGACCCCGAGGCGGCGGCCGAGATATGCCGCCGGCTCGACGGACTGCCGCTCGCCATCGAGCTGGCGGCCGCCCGGCTCCGGATGCTGTCGCCGCGGCAGATCGCGGACCGGCTCGACGACCGCTTCCGGCTGCTCACCTCCGGCAGCCGCACCGTGCTGCCCCGGCAGCAGACTCTGCGGGCCGTCGTCGACTGGTCCTGGGACCTTCTCGGCGCGGACGAACGCACCGTGCTGCGGAGGCTGTCGGTGTTCTCCGGCGGCTGCGACCTCACCGCCGCCGAGGCCGTGTGCGGCCCCGCCGCACTGGAGGCGCTCGGCTCGCTCGTCGACAAGTCCCTGGTGGTGGCGGCCCCTTCGGCGGACGGGGAGATGCGCTACCGGCTGCTGGAGACCGTCGCCGAGTACGCGGGCGAACGTCTCGACGCCTCGGGCGAGAGGCCCGGCGCCGAGCGCGCCCACCTCACGTACTACCGCGAACTCGCCCGCACCACCGACCCGTTGCTGCGCTCCTCGGGGCAGCGCGCCGCGATCGGACGGCTTCAGGTGGAGTACGAGAACCTGCGCACCGCCCTGCGTCGCGCCGTCGCCGCCGACGACGAGCAGGAGGCGCTGTGCCTGCTGCTCTCGCTTGCCTGGTACTGGCAGATGCGCGATCTGCGCACAGAGGCCCGCATCTGGGCCGAAGCCGTGATGGCCCTCGGCCCCGACCCCTTCGCACCACCCGGGCGGCCCGCGCCGGACCTGCCGGAGAAGTGCACCGACGCCCCGCCGCCGATGCGCCCGGAGGTGCTCGACGAGGCCCGCCGCGGCGCCCATCTGATCCATCTCGCCTGTATGGACATGGATCTGCAGGCGTGGGAGACGCCGCAGGCCAAGCAGAAACTGCGCATCATCAGCGAGACCTACCGTCCCGGCCAGCCGCAGACCTGCCGCGTGCCCGGCTTCCTGTGGTTCTTCGCCGTTCTGTTCACCGGCGACCTGGACCGCATGCGCGCGGTCCTCGACGAGTCCGTGCGAACCTGCCGCGAGCTCGGCTGCGCCTGGGAGCTGGCCCAGACCCTGCAGATGCGGGCCAACATCCTCGCCAACCGCAGCCACTGGGCGGGCGACGCCACCCGGGACGCGGACGAGGCGCTGGAGACCTTCCGCCGCATCGGGGACGCGTGGGGCGTGGCCGAGGCCCTGTCCGCGCGCGGCGAGGCGCACGAACGCCGCGGCGACTACCTGCTCGCGGCCGCCGACTACGAGGCCGCGCGGGAGTACGCCGAACGGCTCGGCGCCCGCTCCCAGATGGCCGTGCTCGGCGCCCGCCTCGGCGGCGTCCTGCTCGACGCGGGGCAGAGCGAGCGGGGCGAGGAGCTGCTGCGCCAGGTGCTCGAAGGTGAGCACGGCTCGGGGCACGACGCCCTCCCCGCAGCCCGGATGTTCCTGGCGATGTGGCTCTGCCGCACCGGCCGCGTGCCCGAGGCGCGCGAGCAACTGCGGCTGCTGCGCGTTGAGTTCGAGGCCATCACCTTCGTGGTCTTCGAGGCCTTCGTGCACGGTCTGGAGGCGTGGCTGGACGCGTCCGAGGAGCGCTACGACGAGGCCCTGCCCAAGGTGCGTGAGGCGCTCGCGCGCGCCGGGGACCAGATGACCCAGGTGATCGCGCCGCACCTGCCCTTCCTGAATCTGGTCACCGCCGCGATCGTGCTCGCCGGTCTGGACGGCGGGCGCCGTGCCCGGGACGCCGCCCTGTGCCTGGCCGCCGCCGACGGGCTGCTGCCGCCCGGCCACGTCCTGGCTCCGGCGGAACGCGAGGCGCGCGAGAGGGCGGAGGCAGGCACCAGGGCCGTGCTGGGCGACGAGGTGTTCCGGGCCGCGTACGCGGAGGGCGGCGGGCTCTCCCTGGAGGAGGCCGCCGCCCTCGTGTGACGCGGACCGGCGCTGTCGGTGCCCGGGTCAGCTCTTGGAGGTGAACTTGCGGATGGCGATCGGTGCCATGAGTGCCGTGAGCACCACCGACCAGATCACGGTCACGAGTACGTCGTGGGCGATGGGCTGGCCGCCGTTCATCAGACCGCGGGCGGCGTCCGCCAGCGATGACAGCGGGTTGTAGTCGGTGAACGCCTGGAGCCAGCCGGGCATGGTGTTCGTCGGCGCGAAGATGGACGAGCCGAACTGCAGAGGCATCAGCACGAGGAACCCCATCGCTTGGATGGCCTGGGCGTTCTTCATCACGACGCCCATGGTCAGGAAGATCCACATGATGCCGAAGCCGAACACCATCGACAGCCCGACGGCGGCGAACAGCCCCGGCACGTTCGACACGGACAGGCCGAGGAGGAACCCGACCGTGAGGAGCACGGCCGTGGCGACCAGCATGCGGCCGATCTCCACGGTGATCTTGGCGATCAGGACGGAGAAGCGAGCGATCGGCAGGGACCGGAAGCGGTCCATCACCCCCGTCTGGAAGTCCTGGTTGAAGCCGGTCCCGACCCCCATCGCGATGTTCATGCCCATCATCGCCATGAGGCCGGGGACCACGTAGTTGACGTAGGCGTCGCGGTTGTGGGTGCCCGCGATCGCGCCCCCGAAGACGAACACGAACAGCAGGGTGAAGACGATCGGCATCAGGATCGCGTCGAACATGGACTCCGGGTCCTGCCGGATCCACAGCAGGTTGCGGCGGACCAGGGCGCCGATGTGGCGCAGGTTGGCGCGCAGCCCGATGCGGCCCTCCACGACCGGTGCGGCGGATGCGGTGACGGCGGTGGCACTCATGCGGCGACCTCCTCGCGCGCGGGGGAGAGGTCCTGCGGGGCACTGGCCTTGTGGCCGGTGAGGGACAGGAACACCTCGTCCAGACTGGGCAGTTCGGTGGTGATACCGGCGAGCGTGACGCCGCGGGCGGTGAGCGCGCCGACCACCGCGGTCAGCTGCTCGTCGCTGAGGACCGGCACGAGGACCGTGCCGGTCTCGGTGTCCACGGTCGCGTTGCCGGGGCGGGTGAGACCGGACTCGTCCAGTGCCGCGGCCGTCGGGCGCAGCTCCAGCGGGTCCGCCGGGCGGATGCGCAGCGTACGGCCGCCGACCCTCGCCTTCAGCTCGTCGATGCGGCCGCCCGCGATGACCTTGCCGCGGTCGATGACGGCCAGCTCGGAGGCCAGTTGCTCGGCCTCCTCCATGTACTGGGTGGTGAGCAGCACGGTGGCGCCCTCGGTGACCATCCGCCTGACCTCGGTCCACACCTCGTTGCGTGTGCGCGGGTCGAGGCCGGTGGTCGGCTCGTCGAGGTACAGGACGGCCGGGCGGCCGATCATGGAGGCGGCGAGGTCCAGCCGCCGCCGCATGCCGCCGGAGTACGTGGACGCCGGGCGCTTGCCGGCCTCCGTGAGGGAGAACCGCTCCAGGAGCCCGTCGGCCCGGGCGCGGGCCTCCTTGCGGGGCAGGTCGAGGAGCCGGCCGATCATGTACAGGTTCTCGTACCCGGAGAGCTTCTCGTCGACCGAGGCGTACTGGCCGGTGAGGCCGATCACTCGCCGCGTCTGCCGCGGCCGGCGCATCACGTCGTAGCCGGCGACGGTCGCGTGGCCGGCGTCCGGGGTGATGAGGGTGGACAGGCAGCGGACGAGGGTGGTCTTGCCGGCGCCGTTCGGCCCGAGCACGCCGAGGACGGTGCCCTCGCGCACATCGAGGTCGACGCCGTCCAGTGCCCTGGTCTCGCCGTAGTGCTTGACCAGCCCCCGTACGGTGACGGCCGCGTCCGGGGCGGCTTTGCCGGGGTTCTTGTCGATTCGCGTCATGCCGACCACGGTGTCAGCCGCCACCGACAAACCACCGACAGCCTGCCTACAGCCACCGACAGCCCGCCTGCAGCCACCGACGAGGGACCGCGACGCGGCAATTCCCGACGAGCACCGCAACCATCGATCGAGGAACCAGGACGGCGAGCAACCAGGACGGCGAGCAACCGGGTACGCGAGAGCGGCGCCGGTCTCGGCGCGAAACACGACAGCCCGCCGACGGGGGAAGATCGGCGGGCTGTCGCGGCGCCCTGCGGGGGGCGCGGGACGGGGCCGTCGGGCGGGCCGGCGCGGAGGGACGCGGCCGGGCGGGGACGGCCCACGGGGTCCGGCTGCCGTGGCGGCAGGGCCCGGGCGGGCGTCAGTGCACGGAGTGCTCCTCGAGGGGGAAGGCGCCGCCCACGACGTCCTCGGCGAACGCCCTGGCCGCGTCACCCATGACCTGGCGCAGGTCCGCGTACTTCTTGACGAACTTCGGCACCCGGCCCCCGGTCAGGCCGAGCATGTCGGTCCACACCAGCACCTGCGCGTCCGTGTCCGGGCCCGCGCCGATGCCGACCGTGGGGATGTGCAGCGTGCGGGTGACCTCGGCGGCCAGTTCCGCCGGCACCAGTTCCAGGACCACGGCGAAGGCGCCCGCGTCCTGCACGGCCTTGGCGTCCCGCAGCAGCCGGTGCGCCGCCTCCTCGCCGCGGCCCTGTACGCGGTAGCCCATGGCGTTCACGGACTGCGGGGTCAGACCGATGTGCGCCATGACCGGGATACCGGACTCGACCAGCAGTTCGATCTGCCGGTGCGAGCGCTCGCCGCCCTCCAGCTTCACGGCGCCGACCCCGGCCTCCTTCACCAGGCGGGTGGCCGAGCGCAGCGCCTGCACCGGGCCCTCCTGGTACGAGCCGAAGGGCAGGTCGCCGACGATCAGGGCGCGCCGGGTGCCCCGTACGACGGCGGCGGAGAGCACGGTCATCTCGTCGAGGGTGACGGGCACGGTCGTGTCGTACCCGAGGTGGCAGTTGCCCGCCGAGTCGCCGACGAGCATGACCGGGATGCCGGCCTCGTCGAACACGGACGCGGTCATCGCGTCGTAGGCGGTGAGCATGGGCCACTTCTCGCCGCGGTCCTTGGCGGCGGTGATGTCGCGCACGGTGATGCGGCGGGTGCTCTTTCCTCCGTACAGCGCCTTGCTGCTGTCGGAGGGCTTGAGCGCACCCTGAGCGGGCTGCCCCTGGGCAGCCGGAAGCTGCGTCATCGCAACGGCTCCTTCGGTCATCTCGAGGCGCCCTGACGGCGTCCCCGGATCGTCTCCATGGTGGCACCTCGTGCCACCCGCGGCTAGAGGAGGGGGCGCGACCCCGCTCACGCCGGGTCCCGGCATACGGTCCGATTTTCTTAAGTTCTCCGTAAAAGATTCCGATACGAGACCGTTCCGTATCGGAAACGGCCTAGGCTCGTCGCCATGACTACCCCTGCTGCCCCAGTCGCACGGCGGGTGCCCGAGGCGGTGCACCGGCGCCGGTGGGCCATCCTCGGCGTGCTGATGCTCAGCCTGCTGATCGTGGTGCTCGACAACTCCATCCTGAACGTCGCGATCAAGACCATCTCCACTCCGGCGCCGACCGGTCTGGGCGCCACCCAGAGCGAGCTGGAATGGGCCATCAACGCCTACACCCTCGTCTTCGCCGGGCTGCTGTTCACCGCGGGGCTCCTGGGCGACCGTATGGGCCGCAAGAAGACGCTGCTGGCCGGTCTCGCCCTGTTCGGCGCCGGGTCGGCGCTCGCCGCGGAGTCGGGCTCGCCGGGCCAGCTCATCGCGTTCCGCGCACTCATGGGGCTCGGTGCCGCCTTCGTGATGCCGGCCACACTCGCCGTCCTCATGAACGTCTTCGAGCGCGACGAGCAGCCCAAGGCCATAGGCATCTGGGCGGGCGGCGTCGGCCTCGCCATCGCCATAGGCCCCATCACCGGCGGTGTGCTCCTCGACCACTTCTGGTGGGGCTCCGTCTTTCTGATCAACGTGCCGATCGTGCTCCTCGCGCTCGTCCTGATGGTGTGGCTGGTCCCCGACTCCCGCGACCCCCGCCCCGGCCGCGTCGACCCCGTCGGCGTCGTCCTGTCCGTGGTCGGCCTGGTCCTGCTGGTCTACGGCATCATCAAGGGCGGCCAGCTGGCCGACTTCACCGACACCAAGGTGCTCGCGACCATCGCCGCGGGTCTCGCCGTGCTCGCGCTGTTCGTCGTGTTCGAGAAGCGCAGCGACCACCCGTCCATCGACGTCACGTACTTCCGGAACAGGGTGTTCTCCGCGGCCATCGCGGCCATCGCGCTGGTCTTCTTCGCGTTGATGGGCGTGACCTTCTTCTCCGTCTTCTACACCCAGAGCGTGCGGGGCTACTCGCCGCTGCAGACCGGACTGCTGATGCTGCCGCTGGCCGCCGCGCAGATGATCTTCGCGCCGCGGGCCCGGCTGCTGGTCGACCGGTTCGGCAACAAGGCCACTACCACCGGCGGCATGGTGGTCATCGCCACGACGCTCGCCGCCTTCTCCGCCCTGGAGGCGGACACGCCCATCTGGATCCTGGAGGTCATCTTCTTCCTGATGGGCACCGGTATGGCGCACATCATGACCCCGACCAGCGTCGTCATCATGCAGGCGCTGCCCCGCGAGAAGGCCGGCTCCGCGTCCGCGCTCAGCAACACCTTCCGCCAGGTCGGCGGCGCGCTCGGCATCGCGGTGCTCGGCTCGGTCCTGTCGGCGACGTACCGCGACGGCATCCAGGACGATCTCTCCCTGCTGCCGGCCGGCCTCCGTCACACCGCGGGCGAGTCGATCGAGGCGACCCTCGGGGTGGCCGCGAAGCTCGGTCCGGGCGGCAGGGCGCTGGTCTCGCCGGCCAACGACGCGTTCCTGCACGCGATGCACGTCACGGCACTGTGGGGCGCAGGCGTGGCGGTGATCGGTGCGGTCGTCGTGGCCCTCTTCCTGCCCGGAAAGGCGCCCGCACCGCAGGAGGGCACACAGGAAGCCGAGTTGGTCACGGCCGAGAGCTGACGGTACGTCATGAGGGCGCACTCGAACACCGGGTGCCCCTCACGGTCTGCACGGGAGAGAATCATCCGAGCGCAGCAAGGACGGAGTCGAACGTGAGCCTCGCCGAGAGCCGGCCCCAGCAGGACTGCCCCGCACGCGGACGCCCCCGTAGCGAGGCCGTCGAACGGGCCATCATCGAGGGGGTGATGAAGCTGATCGAGGACGGGGTGCCCCTCGCCGACCTGTCCATCGAGCGCATCGCCCGCACCGCCGGCGTCGGCAAGGCCACCATCTACCGTCGCTGGAGCAACAAGGAGGACCTCTTCGTCGACGTCATGCGCGCCGCCGAACCCGGGGACGCCGAACTGCCCGGCACCTCGATGCGCGACGACCTCGTGGTGCTCCTGGAGTCGCTTCGGCAGCGCGGCCTGGCCAGCCGCTCCTCGGCGATCCTGCGCAATGTGCACGCGCAGATGAAGAGCAGCCCCAGGATCTGGGCCGCCTACCACGCGACCGTCATCGCCCCCCGGCGCCGGCTCGTGGTGGACGTCCTGCGCCGCGGGCAGCGCAACGGCGAACTGCGCGGGGACGTGGACGTCGATCTGATGAACGACATCCTCGTCGGCCCCATGCTCGTACGCTCCGTGCTGCGCCCCGACGCCGAACTGGAGGAGGGCCTCGCCGAGCAGATCGTCGACACGGTCCTGCGGGGGCTACGGCCTGTCAGTTCCTGAAGCCCGTGTGCGGGTTTGGTCACAGAAGGCCCTTTCCGGACCGCCGTCCGGAACTCCGGGCGGCCCTCCGTCGTCCTCGTGCGCGTACCGCCGTCATGGGAGCGGCGGGGAACCGAGCCGATCATCCCCTAGGGTCGTATCCGGGGGACGACGGTGTGCACGGCAAGCGGTGAGGCGACGGTATGGCGCAGGCGTACGTGACGGAGACGGACAACGGCGGCACGGGGCAGGACCGCCGAGGATCCTGGTTCCGGCGCCTGTACCACACCCTCCGCGGCGACCGCGGCGTCTGGCGCCGCGGCAAGGTGCCGGCCGCGCTCGCCGTCCTCCTGGCGCTGGTGATGCTGGTGCACGCGCAGATCCCCAACACCATCGGCAACCTCGGCAGTCTCACCGAGACGTTCCTGCCCTGGCTCGGTGTCGTGCTCGTCCCGCTGCTGCTGGTCCTCGCGCTGGTCCGCCGGTCGGCGACGGCGCTGATCGCCGTCCTGCTGCCCGTGGCGGTCTGGCTGAACCTCTTCGGCGGGCTCTTCGGCGACAAGACCGGCAGCGGTGGCGATCTGACCGTCGCCACGCACAACGTCAACGCCGACAACCCCGACCCCTCCGGCACCGCCCGCGACGTGGCCGGCTCCGGCGCGGACGTGCTGGCCCTGGAGGAGCTGAAGGCGTCCGCCGTTCCGGTGTACGAGCGGGCGCTCGCGCCGACGTACAAGTACCACTCCGTGCAGGGCACCGTGGGGCTGTGGAGCAAGTACCCGCTGAGCGGGGTGAGGGCCGTGGACATCAAGCTGGGCTGGACGCGGGCGATGCGGGCGACCGTGACCACGCCCGAGGGGCAGATCGCCGTCTACGTCGCCCACATGCCCTCCGTCCGGGTGAAGCTGGAGGCCGGGTTCACCGCCCGGCAGCGGGACACCAGCGCGGACGCGCTGGGCGAGGCCATCGCGGACGAGAAGCTGGAGCGGGCGATCCTGCTCGGCGACCTCAACGGCACCATGAACGACCGCGCACTCAACGCCGTCACCTCGCAGATGCGCTCCACGCAGGGCGCGGCGGGCAGCGGCTTCGGGTTCAGCTGGCCGGCGTCGTTCCCCATGGCGCGGATCGACCAGATCATGGTCAGGGACGTGGAACCGGTGAGCTCGTGGACGCTGCCGCGGACGGGGAGCGATCACCTGCCGGTGGCGGCCCGGGTGAAGGTCGACGCCCCCGCCTCCTGAACCTCGGTCAGATACACCTCGGTCCTGCGGTCGGCGTCCGTGACCAGGTCGTGCGCCCGGAACGAGGGGCGGGGTGCCGCACGGGGAGGCCCCCCGTGCGGCACCCCGCCGGCCCTCACCCCTGGTAGCCGAGCACCGTCATCATCCCCGCCTCCGCGTGGTAGACGTTGTGGCAGTGGACCATCCACAGCCCCGGGTTGTCGGCGTCGAAGTCCACCGTCAGCCTCCCGTGCGGCAGCACGATCGCGGTGTCCTTGCGTGCCCCGTGCGTCGCGCCGGCCAGCCCGAAGGTGTGGCCGTGCAGATGCACCGGGTGCCACATGGAGGTGGCGTTGGAGAAGACGAGCCGCACCCGCTCACCGGCCCGCACGGGATGCCGCCCGCCGGGGGTGTAGGGCTTGCCGTCGAAGGCCCAGTCGTACCGCGCCATGCTGCCCGTCAGCCGCAGCCGCACCGTCCGGTCCGGTGCCCGGGACGCGAGCGCCACGGACTCGTCGGCCCTCAGCCGGTCCGCCGTCAGCACGCGCCCGTCCAGTTCCCCGGGCCGTGCGGACGCGGCGGGCGCGCCGCCGCCCCCCGTCCTGAGCAGGGCGCGCGCCGAGGCGTTCTTGCCCTCGGCGGACGCGGTCAGCGGGAAGACGCCGTCCCGGGCGGTGACCAGCACGTCGTACCGCTCGCCCATGCCGATCAGCAGCGCGTCCGTCGTCGTGTGCCGCACGGGGTAGCCGTCCGTGTGGGTCACGGTCATCCTGTGGCCGCCGAGGGCCACCCGGAAGGCGGTGTCCCCGCCCGCGTTGACCAGCCGGATCCGGATGCGGTCGCCGGGGCGCGCCCGGAACACCGTGGGCGCCGTCGTCGTACGCCCGTTGACCAGGTAGTACGGGTAGGCCACATCACCCGCGTCCCCGCCGAGCAGAGGGCTGCGGGCGCCCATGAGCATCCGGGAGGGGCCGGAGGCGGACGGCGACGGGCTCCCCTCCGCGGACCTGCCTGACCTGTCCGACCTGCCTGACCTGCCTGACGTCCTCGACACGCCTGACATCCCGTGCCCGGAGTGGTCCATGGAGGCGCCCTTGTCCATGTTCATGTCGCCCATGTCCCCGTCGCCCATGTCGGGGTCACCCATGTCCATCCCGCCCATGCCGCCCCTCAGCTGCCTCAGCACGGCGTCCGGCGTCGACCCGCCCACCCCGTCGAGCCAGTCGTCCAGGACGACAACCCACTCCTTGTCGTACGACAAGGGCTCCTTCGGGTCCTCGACGATCAGCGGCGCGTACAGCCCGCGGTCCAGTTGGGTGCCCGAGTGGGGATGGAACCAGTACGTTCCGGCGTGCGGCACGGTGAAGCGGTAGGTGAACGCGGCGCCCGGTGCGATCGCGTTCTGGGTGAGGCCCGGGACGCCGTCCATGTCGTTGCGCAGGGCGACGCCGTGCCAGTGCATGGACGTCGGCTGGGGGAGATGGTTGGCGAGCGTCAGCGCGAGCCTGTCGCCCGCGGTGACCCGGACCTCCCTGCCGGGCAGATCGCCGCCGTACGACCAGGACCTGACCGTACGGCCGCCGAGGTCGAGTGAGGTCGCAGCGGCGGTGAGCCGGACCGTCCGGACCGGTCCGGCGCCGCGTGCGCGCTCCGCGAGGGCGACCTCGGGCCCCGCCGGGTCGACGTATCCGCGGGGGCCGGGGCCGGACGCCCCGACCCCGGCGCCGGCCGGGTTCCTGCAGGCCGCCAGAGCTCCCGTTCCGGCGGCGGCGAGCGCCGCGCCGAGCACGGTGCGGCGGGTGAGCGCGGTGCGTGTATGAGGGGTGGTGCGAGAAGGCATGACCGGGTGACACCTCGTCGTGGTGTGGTGCGTGCGGAAGGGGCGCGTCCACCGCCTCCGCCGCACCGCGTCGGGAGGATCCGCGCGGGCGGCACGAGGCGGCCGATGCGCCGGCCTACTGGCGCAGCACCGACAGACGGGTCAGCAGGGCTCCCGGCGGCGGGGGATCGGGCCACAGTGCCCGCAGGGGCCGGGCGAGCCGGACCGGCGGGGCATGGGGGTCACGCGGGCGCGCCGCGGCCGCGGCCAGCAGTACGAGGAGCGTGAAGGAGCCGAGCACGGCCAGGCAGACCGACAGCGGGTCCGTGCCGGTCATCGGGGGCGCCCAGGCATGCACCGACGGAACGGGGGTCGTCGCCGCTTCGGGCGCGTGGGCCCGGTGTTGGGCGGCGGCGCCCCCCACGCCGTGCGAGGACATCTCATGCTGCGACGGGTGCCCCAGTGCGTGCATCGTGATGATCCCGAAGAGCAGCGCGGCGAACAGCAGCAGCTGTCCGTAGCGCGTGCGCCTCGTTCCCATGCCCGCACCTTACCGTTCCTGAGCGGTGAGGTGCGTGAACGCCCACCCACCGGCACGCCCCGAACGGTCTTGAGCGCACTGGTCCTCCGCTTTCGCAACCGGGCAGCGACACGGATCGCGTCCGTGGTCCGATCCGGAAGGGCGGAATCCCTCACGACCTGGCCACGGACACGGCCAAGGCGACGGGGAGGCCCTGAACCATCACACTGGTGGAGCAGGGGCCCCGCGCCCTGGCGCCGTACCCGGCGTCCCAGATCGCGTAGCGACGCTGCCCGGGTCTGCCCAGAACACCGCGAGCCGGCGAACCGACCATCACACGATCGAGCTAAACCGGCCCCGTGTACGCTCCCTGGCCAGCAGGTCGCCAACCCCCACACCACACGGCAGGAAGTGAGAGCGGGCCATGATTCAGGAACGCGGGGGCGGCGCTCCCGTGCGGCCGCGCGCCGGCGGGGAGGCGCTGCACGTGCGCATCGACGGGGTCCCGCACCACGTCCGTATCGACGGCACGGGACCGCCGTGCGTTCTGACCCCCGGTCTCGGGATGTGCTGGTTCGACTGGGAGCCGGTCGTGCCGCTGCTCGCGCCCCGGCGGACCGTCGTGCGGTTCGACCGGCCCGGGCTCGGCCTCAGCGGGCCGGCACGTTCGTGGCCGACGCTCCGCGCCGAGGCCCGGCGGATCGGGCAGGTCCTGGACGCGTTCGGGCTCGACGGACCCGCGACCGTGGTCGGGCACTCGCTCGCCGGTTTCCACGCCGAGGCGTTCGCCCGGCTGCTGCCGCAGCGGGCGGCGGGCCTCGTGCTCGTCGACTCCAGCGTCGAGGAGGATCCGCGTCCCCGCCGGGCCCGGCCGGCCAGGGACGCGGCCACGCGTGCGTGCGCCACGCTGCTAGGCGTCGCCGGTGCGCCGCGCGTCCTGCTGCCGGGCCTGCGCCGCGCCGTCATACGGGCCTCCCGCACCGGGGGCGGCGATCCGGCCCCCCTTGCCCTCGTCCGCGGCGTCTACTCCACGCGCCGCGCCTTCGACGCGATCCTCGCCGAGAACGCCACCTACACCGACCAGGCCGTCGACCTGGCGGCCCTGCGCCGCCAGAAGCCGCTGCCGGACCTCCCGGTCACCGTGCTCGCGGCGGGCGCGCCGCACTGGCTGGACCGCCAGCGGGCCCTCGCCGACCTGCTGAACGGCACCTTCCGTGTGGCCGAACGCTCCGGCCACATGGTGATGCTGGACCGGCCCCGGGACGTCGCCGACGCCATACTGGAGACCGGCTGACACACGCGCGCCCGCCCCCCGGTGAGGGGGACGGGCGCGACGCGGTCAGCCGCGGCCGGTCGCCTGTCAGCGACGGCGCCACGACCCGACGTAGCCGGGAGCGGGCGAACCCACACCGGTCACGTCGTCATAGCCCTTCACGGCCTTGAGGGAGCTGTCCTTGCCGAGGCTGCGCACCGAGGTGAACAGGCCGTCGGCCGCGTCGAAGCCGTTGGCGAAGTCGACGCGCACCACGGCGAGTCCGGAGCCCGTCGGGTTGTCCGTGACGTCGTGGTACACCTTCGAACCGAACTTGGCGTAGATCGCCGGGTTGGCGAAGCCGATGGCCTTGCCGCCGCGCGCCTCCTGGGCCAGCGCCTGGACGGCCGCGATCACCGGCGCGGCGAGCGAGGTGCCGCCGATCCGGTACTCGCTGTACTGCTGCGAGCCGTCCGGGAAGGTCTGCGTCTGGCCGACCCTGAAGCCGGTGT
This sequence comes from Streptomyces caeni, assembly GCF_042678285.1. Classification (NCBI taxonomy): domain Bacteria; kingdom Bacillati; phylum Actinomycetota; class Actinomycetes; order Kitasatosporales; family Streptomycetaceae; genus Streptomyces; species Streptomyces caeni. The sequence goes on along the minus strand of NZ_JBHUDX010000071.1, from coordinate 64,902 downwards.
TGGGGTCGGCGATCGCGGCGATGTCCGGGACGACCCGGTTGCCGTCGGCGCTGTTCGCCTTGGCGAGCGAGTCCGGTACGACGCCCTTCTGGTAGAAGGGCTCCGCCACGGTACTGCTGGTGCCGCCGCCCGCGCCGTAGATGAACGAGCCGGGGAAGTCCTTCCAGGTCTTGCCGTCGTCCGACAGCGAGGCCCGCTCGGTGCCCCAGCCGGTCTCCCACAGGTACCGGTTGTGCTCGCCCACGGCCAGCGAGGTGCCGCCGACCGCCGTCACCCACGCCGAGTTGGCCGGGGTGTCGACCTGCTTCGTCCCGGTGTTGGCGACCTCGTCGCCGTTGTCGCCGGAGGAGAAGTAGAAGCCGATGCCCTGGACCGCGCCGAACTGGAAGACCTGGTCGTAGGCCGCCGCGAGGTCCGGCGTCTGGTTGGCCTCGATGTCGCCCCACGAGTTGGAGACGATGTCGGCCAGATGGCCGTCGACGATCTTGCCGAGCGAGTCGAGCAGGTCGTCGTCGTAGCAGGAGGCGGCGCCGACGTATGTGATGCTCGCGCCCGGGGCGACCGCGTGCACGGCCTCGACGTCGAGGGTCTCCTCGCCGTACCAGCCGGCAGCGCCGCACTCCTGGGTCTTCGTGTAGTTCTTCGGCAGCACCTGGCGCAGCTGGCCGGTGGTGTAGGCCGCGTCGCCGTGCTTCTTCGCGTAGGTGGCCGCGTCGAAGGCGATGGTCGGGGAGGCGTACGCGTCGGTGATGGCGACCCGCACGCCCTTGCCCGTGTGCTTGCCCGCGCCGTACGCGGCGCGCAGCTGCCTGCCCGTGTAGCCCTTCACGGTGTACGGGACCTTCGTGCCGTACGCGTCCGGCAATGTCGTCGCGATGTTCGAGCCGTAGTACGAGGAGAACGGCCCCGAGTTGCGGAACACCGCGTCCGGCGGCGGCAGCTGGTCCTTGTGGCTCGCCTTGTGCGGGGCGTTGTCGAGACCGGTGACGGTCAGGACGGCGCCCTTCAGGCTGTCCGGCGCGGAGGCCGTCCTCGACGGCGCGCGGTAGGTCTTCGAGCCCTTGGCGTAGTTGTGCAGCTGTGTGCCGAACGCCTTCTCGGCGGCGGCCACGTCACCGGTCACGGCGACGTAGTGCCGGGTGACGGCGGTGACCTTCAGGCCCGATGCCCTCAGCCAGGACGTCACCGCGGCCACCTGGGCCTTGGTGGCGCCGAAGCGCTGCTGCGCCTGCCTGGCGCTCAGGTACCTGCCGTAGGCAGGCGACGACGGGTCGGAGACGGCCTTGGCGTATGCGGCCAGGCCGGCGGCGTCGCGGCCGGCGAGGTAGACCCGGGCGGAGACCTGGGCGCTGTTCGGGGTCGCGCCCTTGTCCGCCCTGGCCGTGGCCCACGCGGGCCTGGTGCCCGCGAGTGTGTCGCGGCCCGGGTTGTCCGCGGCGTGCGCCGCGGGTATGCCGAGCGCCAGCGCGCCGGCGAGCAGCGGCAGTGTCGCTGCCATGCTCACCCCGGCGCGCACCTTGGCGCGGTTGGATCTCATGAAACCCCCTGCGATGCGGTTCTTCGCATGTAGTGGCCGGTGATCCGCGTAGAACTCCGCGCGCGTGAGGGCACGGTGAATGGATCACGCGGTGGGGGCCACTCTTTCGATGAACTGTTCATGCCAGGGGAATGAAAAGGCCAAGAAGAGCCCAAGTAGCGCAAGTGTCACGGCATTTGGGGCGATTTGAGGCCTGTCGGCGGTTGCGGGACGGTTGCGATCGCCGCGGTGTCCTTGCGGCGCCGTCCGCGGGGCTCGGAGGCTTTGTGCGGGACCTGTCCTCAAGACCGCGGCCAGTCCTGAAAGCCCTGGCTAGCCGCGCGGCTTCGCGCCCCGCTCCGCGAGCATGGTCGTCATCAGCTCGATCTCCGACCGCTGGGCGTCGACCATGCCCTGCGCGAGTCTCTTCTCCACCTCCACCGTGCACAGTTCGGCACAGCCCTCGGCCATGTGGACGCCGCCCTTGTGGTGGTCGGTCATCAGCTGCAGGTAGAAGATCTCGGCCTGCCGGCCGCTGAGGGTGCCGAGCCTGCTCGTCTCGGCGTCGGTGGCCATGCCCGGCATCAGTGCCCCGTCCTTGCCGGAGGCCGTGCCACCCATGCCCATCCAGCTCATCGGCGGGTCGGGGGACACCTTCGGCAGGCCCCACAGGTCGAGCCAGCCCAGCAGCATGCCGCGCTGGTTGGCCTGCGTCTGCGCGATGTCGTACGCGAGCCGGCGTACCTCCTCGTTCCGCGTGCGGTCGCGCACGATGTACGACATCTCGACGGCCTGCTGGTGGTGGACCGCCATGTCGCGCGCGAAGCCCGCGTCCGCGGAGCCGGCGGTGGGCGTCCGCGGCGTGGGCCCGCTGTCCTCGGCGACCGCGTACGTGACCGCGCCGACCGCGACGAGCACGGCCGCCGCGGCCCCGGAGACCCACCCGATGTGCTTCCTCACTTCATCGTCCCGCCGGTGCACGACGCACCCGGCTCGGGTGTCTGGCTGCCCTGGACGTAGGTGGCGAGGAAGGCGTCGACGCCCGGGTCGGCGGCGCTCCGCACGCCGAGCTGGTGGCCCCACGCCGTGAGCATGATCGGGTCCTTCTGGTTCTCGTACGGGCTCATCAGCGTGTAGGGCGTCTTGCGCACCTTCGCCTCCAGCGCCCGCACGTCGGCCTTCGACGCCTTGCCGGTGTAGGTGACCCAGACCGCGCCGTGCTCCAGCGAGTGCACGGCGTTCTCGTCCTTCACGGGCTCGGTGTAGACGGTGCCGTTGCAGTTCAGCCACACCGGGCTGTGGTTGCCGCCCACGGGCGGGCGCATGGGGTAGTCCACCGCCGTGTCGACGTGGTTGCGGGACAGCTTCCCGGTCCAGGTCCGCACCCCGTCCTTGCCCGTGACGAAGTGACCCGAGTCGCCCGAGCTCCCGGAGCTCTTCGGGTTCGTCCCGTTCTTCGCGTCGCTCGCCGCCGCGGCCTTGCCGCCGGACTGCGCGTCGACGAGGACCACCCCGCCGACGACGAGACCCGCGACGACGGCCACGGCGGCCGTGATCGTGAGGAGCCGGTTGCGGCGCTCGCGGGCGCGCTCGGTGCGGCGCATCTCCTCTGCGCGCGCCTTGCGCTCGGCGGAAGCGGCGGTCTTCTCGGCGGAACCCATGGTGAGTCCTTCGGGGAAGGGGCAGGTGCGCCGCATCGTAGTGGTACGGGAGTGGCCGGATGGAGACAGGACACGGGGAACGGCCGAAGGGAAGGGGTTCGGCGGGGGCTCAGTGGCGATAATTTGAGCCACGGATACCGATTACTTACCCTGGGCGGCATGCGGCTCTTGCGCTCCACCGACCTGGCGCTGCGCGTCCTGATGCGGCTCGCCGTCGCCGGCGAGTCCAGGCCCACGACCCGACAGGTCGCGGAGGTCATCGACGTGCCGTACACGCATGCCGCCAAGGTGGTCGCCGAACTGCAGCACATGGGGCTGCTGGCCGCCCGGCGGGGCCGGGGCGGCGGACTCGTGCTGACCGAGGCCGGGCGCAAGGCGTCGATCGGCGCCGTGGTGCGGGCCTTCGAAGGGCACAGCGAGGTCGTCGAATGCGACGGCTCCGCGCCCTGCCCGCTCCGCTTCGACTGCCGGCTGCGCGGAGCGCTGCGAGGAGCCCAGGAGGCGTTCTACGCCTCGCTGGACCCCTTCACGATAGAGGAGATGGCCGTCGCGCCGACCGGGCCGATGCTGCTGGGGATCTCCTCCGCCGCGCCTCAGCCCTGGCCGAGCCAGAGGTCCGGGCCGAAGACCTCGTAGTGGATGTCCGCGGCGGGCAGGCCCCGCTGCAGGAGCTGGGCCCGTACGGACCGCATGAAGGGCAGCGGACCGCACAGGTACGCCCGCGTGCCCGGAGCGATCGTCACGGCGGACAGGTCGACGATGCCGGTGTGCGCGGACTCGGGGGCGTCCTTCTCGTACCAGAAGTGCACGCTCGCGTTCGGCAGCTTGCCCGCGTAGGCCACGTGGTCGGAGCGCAGGGCGTGCTCGGCGGGGGAGCGGTCGCCGTGCACCACCGTGACCGGGGCGTCGTGGCCCGTGCGGGCGAGCTGGTCCAGCATCGCGATCACCGGGGTCACGCCGATACCGGCGGAGGCGAGCAGCAGGGGCGCGTCGGTGTCCTCCAGGACGAGGTCGCCGTACGGAGCCGACAGCTCCAGGGTGCTGCCCTCGTGCACATGGGCGTGGAGGTGGTTGGAAACCTCACCGTCGGGGGCGCCGTCACCGTGCACGCGCTTGACGGTGATCTGCCGCAGCGGGGAGTCCGGCGAGGCGGAGAGGCTGTACTGGCGGATCTGCCGGGCGCCGTCGGGGAGCTCGACGCGGACGGAGACGTACTGTCCCGCACGGAAGTCCATGACGGGCCCGTCGTCGGCCGGGCGGAGCTGGAAGGTGGCGACGTCCGGGGTCTCCTCGACCCGCCCGACGACCTGCCACGTCCGCCAGCCGGTCTGCTTGCTCTCCTCGTACAGCCGCCGCTCCAGCTCGATCAGCGCGTTCGCCATCAGCCAGTAGACCTCGTCCCAGGCCGCCGCGACCTCGGGGGTGACCGCGTCGCCGAGGACCTCGGCTATGGCGGCGAAGAGGTTCTCGTGGACGATCGGGTACTGCTCGGGCGTCACGGCCAGGGAGGCGTGCTTGTGGGCGATGCGGCTCAACATCATGTCGGGCCGTTCGTCGGGGTGGTCCACCAGGTAGGTGGCGAAGGCGGCGATCGAGCCCGCCAGTGCCTGCGGCTGGGTGCCGGCGGCCTGGTTGCCGCGGTTGAAGAGGTCGCGAAGCAGTTCGGGGTGGGCGGTGAACATCTTCTTGTAGAAGAGGGGGGTGATTTCCCCGATGGCGGCGCCGACTGCGGGGAGGGTGGCGCGCACGGTGGCGGCGGACTGCTCGGACAGCATGCGGAACTCCTTTGTGGAAGGGCGGGCTCCGGCCCGCTGGGCCGATCGGCACGCTAGTAAAACTTGCATCTGAGATGCAAATTAAGCGAGCCGGAAGGGCGAAAGAGTGGGCCATTACACATGAGCCGACGAACAGGCAAGATGGGCGGCAGAGCGGCATCGCCGTACGTGAGGTGTTCGGCCGGAGGCCGCCGGGCCGATCTTGGTCCGCAACGCGCATGAAATGGTGTTGTGGTGGGATGCTCAGGTGCCCGACCGTCTCCCGTGCTACCGGGGGCAGGCGGCCTGACCAGCAAGGATGGGGAAGCGGAAGATGGACAAGCAGCAGGAGTTCGTGCTCCGGACGTTGGAGGAGCGCGACATCCGGTTCGTACGCCTGTGGTTCACGGACGTGCTCGGCTTCCTCAAGTCCGTGGCGGTGGCCCCGGCCGAGCTGGAGCAGGCCTTCGACGAGGGCATCGGCTTCGACGGCTCCGCCATCGAGGGCTTCGCGCGCGTCTACGAGTCCGACATGATCGCCAAGCCGGACCCCTCGACCTTCCAGATCCTGCCCTGGCGCGCCGAGGCACCGGGCACGGCCCGCATGTTCTGCGACATCCTGATGCCCGACGGCTCCCCGTCCTTCGCCGACCCGAGGTACGTGCTCAAGCGCGCCCTCGCCCGCGCCTCCGACCTTGGTTTCACCTTCTACACCCACCCGGAGATCGAGTTCTTCCTGCTGAAGGACAAGCCGGTGGACGGCACCCGCCCCACGCCCGCCGACAACTCCGGCTACTTCGACCACACCCCGCAGAACGTCGGCATGGACTTCCGCCGCCAGGCGATCACCATGCTGGAGTCGATGGGCATCTCGGTCGAGTTCTCCCACCACGAGGGCGCGCCCGGCCAGCAGGAGATCGACCTGCGCTATGCCGACGCGCTGTCCACCGCCGACAACGTCATGACGTTCCGCCTGGTCATGAAGCAGGTGGCGCTGGAGCAGGGCGTGCAGGCGACCTTCATGCCGAAGCCGTTCTCGGAGTACCCGGGCAGCGGCATGCACACCCACCTGTCCCTGTTCGAAGGCGACCGGAACGCGTTCTACGAGTCGGGCGCCGAGTACCAGCTCTCGAAGGTCGGCCGCTCCTTCATCGCCGGCCTGCTCCGGCACGCGGCGGAGACCTCGGCGGTCACCAACCAGTGGGTGAACTCCTACAAGCGCATCTGGGGCGGCTCCGAGCGCACCGCGGGCGCCGGCGGCGAGGCGCCGTCGTACATCTGCTGGGGCCACAACAACCGCTCGGCCCTGGTCCGTGTCCCGATGTACAAGCCCGGCAAGACGGGCTCGGCACGTGTCGAGGTCCGTTCGCTCGACGCCGGAGCGAACCCGTACCTGGCCTACGCGGTCCTCCTGGCCGCCGGCCTGAAGGGCATCGAGGAGGGCTATGAGCTCCCGCCGGGCGCCGAGGACGACGTGTGGGCCCTGACGGACGCCGAGCGCCGCGCCATGGGCATCGAGCCGCTGCCGCAGAACCTGGGCGAGGCCCTGACCCTGATGGAACGCAGCGACCTGATCGCCGAGACCCTGGGTGAGCACGTCTTCGACTTCTTCCTGCGCAACAAGAAGCACGAGTGGGAGGAGTACCGCAGCGAGGTCACGGCGTTCGAGCTGCGCAAGAGCCTGCCGGTGCTGTAGGCCGCGCCGAGCGGGTTTCCCGCTCGTCCGGCAGAGGAGGCCGACGGTCGCGGACCGTCGGCCTCACGCAGTTCCGCCGCCCGGGGCCGGCCCGGGGGCGGCAGGGGTCGGCTTGAGCGTGCCGAGCGCGAGCACCGTGGGCGCGACCGCGACGCGGCGCCGCCAGGTGGGGTGCCGGACGGCGCCGCCCGCGGACTGAGGCGCCGGGGCGCCGGCGCGGCTGTCCGCGAGGTACGTCAGGACGCCCAGATCCCGCTGATGTCGGTGGCGGAGGCGGCGTTGCCCGCGTGCGTGGACAGGCCCTGCATGTCCTCCAGGGTGCGCAGCAGGTCGTAGTGGTCGTACGTGGTGGAGCTGCTGGAGCCCGCCGTCACCGGCTGGCCGTACAGGACCGTCGGGATGCGGTTGCCGCTGAGCGAGTTGTCCTCGTCGAAGGTGACGACCAGCAGGCTGTTGTGGGTCTTGGCCCACGTGGCGTACGCGCCCAGGTTGTTCTTCAGCCAGGTGTCACCGGTGGACACCGAGCAGTCGTGCATGTCGCTGCACAGGTTGGGGATCACGAAGGACACCTGCGGCAGGGCCGTGTAGTCCGTGGGGAACTGCGCGAAGGTGTAGGCGGACGACGTCGGCACGTTGCTGAAGCCGAACCACGGGTTGTGCTTGCGGGCGTACCTGCCGCTGCTGCACGTGGTCGAGCCCTGGCTGGGCAGCGACTCGTTGTAGCTTGCCCAGCTCCGGCCCGCCGCGATCAGCTCCGAGGCCAGGTTCGGGGCGGAGGAGAAGCCGGGCGTGTAGCAGCTGTCGTTCGTGATGCCCTGGGTGGAACCGGAGAACAGCGCGAAGTAGTTGGGCTGGCTGGGGTGGGTGATGCCGTACGACCGGGTGAGGTTGGCGCCGCCGGACTTGAGGGAGTTGATGTACGGGGCGCTGGAGGAGCCGATCACCTGGCTGTAGGCGTGGTTCTCCATGACCACGACGACCACGTGGTCCGGGCTCGGGACGGCGCTCGCGGCGTGCGCGGGGGACTCGCCGCCGAGCCCGGTCCACAGCCCGGCGGCTGCCGCGGCGAGGGCCGCGGCGGACGCCAGGGCGGCGCGGGTACGGCGGTACAGGGAACTGCCGGACACATCGACCTCCGGTGTGGGGGAGAGTACGGGGGCAGCGGTGCGGACAGAGCATGCACATGCCAACCTTCCCCACCCCCACACCGTCCGGCCCCCCAGGTGAAGAGCGGATGAACGTCTGCCGAGGCGCGGCCGCACATCGCGGCTCCCGGTACGGGCCCCGTACCGGGCCCCGTACCGGACCCCATGACGGACCCGGTACCGGACCCGCCCCGGGACCCGGGTCGGGCAGTGCGGTTAGGCTCCCTCTCGTACGACCTTGATCCGACGCGATCCGACTTGATCCGATGGCCGGTGCGAGCGGCGGGTGCGACGGGAGGCCGAGGATGACGGTGCCGGGGCGCAGGAGCAGTACCTTCACCCGACTGCTGCGGCACGGCTTCATCGACCCCTCAGCCGCCGAGCGGCTCCTGGAGAGCGCCGAGCTGGCGCCGATAAGGACCGATCCCGTCCTGCTGGACGCCCTGGGCGCCACCGCCGACCCCGATCTGGCCCTCGGCGGTCTCGTCCGGCTCCTGGAGGCGCAGCCCGCCCCCACCGCCCGGCGCGAGCTGCTCGACACGCTGATCTCGGCCAAGCCCCTGCGGGACCGGCTGCTCGGCGTCCTCGGCGCCTCCGCCGCCCTGGGCGACCACCTCGCCCGCCACCCCCGCGACTGGCATGTGCTGGTCACCTACGAGCCGCAGGACCTCCACCCCGGGGTGGAGGAGTTCGAGCGGCGGCTCGCGGAGGCCGACGACCCCGTCGCGCTGCGCGTCGCCTACCGCCGCTGCCTGCTGTCGATCGCCGCGCGTGACGTGTGCGGCACCACCGACGTGGCCCAGACCGCCGCCGAGCTGGCCGACCTCGCCATCGCCACCCTGCGCGCCGCCCTCGCCCTCGCCCGCGCCGCGGCCCCCGAAGACGCCGCGGTCTGCCGGCTCGCGGTGATCGCCATGGGCAAGTGCGGCGGCCACGAGCTCAACTACGTCTCCGACGTGGACGTCATCTTCGTCGGTGAGGCCGTGGGGGCACCCCCGGGCCCTTCAGGCCCTGGGGGAGGCGCCGACGAACACAAGGCCGTGCAGGCCGCGACCCGGCTCGCCTCGCACATGATGCGGATCTGCTCCGAGTCGACCGCCGAGGGCACCATCTGGCCCGTCGACGCCAACCTGCGGCCCGAAGGCCGTAACGGCCCGCTCGTGCGCACCCTGAGCAGCCACCTCGCGTACTACCAGCGGTGGGCCAAGACCTGGGAGTTCCAGGCCCTGCTCAAGGCGCGCCCGGTGGCCGGCGACGCCGAACTCGGCGAGAGCTATGTCGCCACCCTCGCCCCCCTCGTCTGGCAGGCCGCCGAACGCGAGAACTTCGTCGCCGACGTGCAGAAGATGCGCCGCCGGGTCGTCGCCAACATCCCCGCCGCGCACCTCGAACGCGAGCTGAAGCTCGGGCCCGGCGGGCTGCGGGACGTCGAATTCGCCGTACAGCTTCTGCAGCTGGTGCACGGCCGGGCCGACGCCTCGCTGCGCAGCGGCACCACCCTGGAAGCACTGCGGGCACTCGCGGCCGGCGGCTACGTCGGGCGCGCCGACGCCGTACAGCTCGAGGACGCCTACCGCTTCCTGCGCTCCATGGAGCACCGCATCCAGCTCTACCGGCTGCGCCGCACCCATCTCGTCCCCCAGGACGAGGCCGGCCTGCGGCGTCTTGGCCGCTCCCTCGGCCTGCGCACCGAGCCCGTCGGTGAACTCGGCCGCGAGTGGAGGCGGCACACCAGCGTCGTACGCCGGCTGCACGAGAAGCTGTTCTACCGGCCGCTGCTCGACGCCGTCGCCCAACTGGCTCCGGGAGAGGCCCGGTTGAGCCCCGACGCGGCCCGGGAACGGCTCGTGGCGCTCGGTTACGCGGACCCGGCGGCCGCCCTGCGCCATCTGGAGGCGCTGGCGTCCGGCGTCAGCCGCAAGGCCGCCATCCAGCGCACCCTGCTGCCGGTGCTGCTCGGCTGGTTCGCCGACTCCGCCGACCCGGACGCGGGCCTGCTCAACTTCCGCAAGGTCTCCGACGCGCTCGGCAAGACCCCGTGGTACCTGCGGCTGCTGAGGGACGAGGGCGCCGCCGCCGAGAACCTCGCCCGTGTGCTGTCCGCGGGCCGGCTCGCCCCCGACCTGCTGATGCGCGCGCCCGAGGCGGTGGCCCTCCTCGGTGACGGCGACGGCGGCGGACTCGAACCCCGCGGGCGCGCCCACCTGGAGCAGGAGATCCTGGCCGCGGTCGGCCGCGCCGAGAACGCCGCGCAGGCGGTCACGGTGGCGCGCGGCGTGCGGCGGCGCGAGCTGTTCCGCACGGCCGCCGCGGACATCGTCGGCTCGTACGGCACCGAGGAGGCGCCGGCCCGGCCGGACCAGGGCACCCTGATCGACATGGTGGGCGGCGCGGTCTCGGACCTGACCGCGGCGACCCTGGCCGGCACGTTGCGGGCCGTCGTCCGGGAGGGCTGGGGCGACATGCTGCCCACCCGGTTCGCGATCATCGGTATGGGCCGCTTCGGGGGGCACGAACTGGGTTACGGCTCCGACGCGGACGTGCTGTTCGTGCACGAGCCGTGGGAGGGAGTGGACGAGCGGGAGGCGGCCGACGCCGCCAACAAGGTGGTCGCTCAGATGCGCCGGCTGCTCCAGCTGCCGAGCACCGACCCGCCGCTGCTGATCGACGCGGACCTGCGGCCGGAGGGCAAGTCGGGACCGCTGGTGCGCACCCTGACGTCCTACGCGGCGTACTACCGGCGCTGGTCGCTGGTGTGGGAGTCGCATGCGCTGCTGCGGGCCGAGCCCGTCGCCGGGGACGAGGACCTGGGCCGCCGCTTCATCGAGCTGATCGACCCGCTGCGCTATCCGGCGCAGGGGCTCGGTGACGACGCCGTGCGCGAGATCCGGCGGCTGAAGGCCCGCATGGAGTCGGAACGGCTGCCCAGGGGCGCCGACAAGACGCTCCACACGAAGCTGGGCCGCGGTGGTCTGTCGGACGTGGAGTGGACGGTCCAGCTGCTGCAGCTGCGGCACGGCCGGGCGGAACCGGGCCTGCGCACCACCCGCACCCGTGCGGCCCTCGCCGCCGCGTGCGAGGCAGGGCTGATCGGCCGCGAGGAGGCGGCGGTCCTCGACGAGGCATGGGTGCTCGCCTCGCGGGTGCGCAACGCGGTGATGCTGGTACGCGGAAGGGCCGGCGACACCTTCCCGACCGTGGGCCGGGAACTGGCCGCGGTGGGGCGCTACCTGGGATACGGGCCGGGCCACGCGGGCGACATGCTCGACGACTACCGGCGGACGACGCGGAGGGCACGGACCGTCGTGGAGGAACTCTTCTACGGGTCGTAACCACCCGTCGGGCGGCAACCAGCCGTCACGGAACGTGACGGGCGGCTGCGGCGCTCACGGCTTGGCGGGCGCCAGCGCGGGGCCGGTCGCCATCCCCGCCACCCGGCGCGGCAGCGCGTACGGCAGGGCGCCGTACCACAGCCTCGCCACCGCGAGGCCGAACGCCAGGCACAGCGTCCCGCCCACCGCGTCCAGCCAGAAGTGGTTCGCCGTGGCAACGATCACCGTCAGGGTGCCCAGCGGGTACAGCAGGGCCAGGATCCGCACCCACGGCAGCTTGGCCAGCGCGAAGACGGTCAGGCCGCACCACAGCGACCATCCGATGTGCATCGACGGCATCGCCGCGTACTGGTTCGACATGTGCTTCAGGTCGCCCGAGGCCATCGAGCCCCAGGTGTGGTGCACCAGGACCGTGTCGACGAAGCGCCCGCCGCTCATCAGGCGCGGCGGCGCCAGCGGGAAGAAGTAGTAGCCGAGCAGCGCCACCCCCGTCGCGGCGAACAGGGTCAGCCGAGTCGCCGCGTACCGGCCCGGATGCCGGCGGTACAGCCACACCAGCACGCCCAGTGTCACCACGAAGTGCAGCGTCGCGTAGTAGTAGTTCATCCCGATGATCAGCCATGTCACCGAGTTCATGGCGTGGTTGACCGACCGTTCCACGGCGATCCCGAGATGGTGCTCCAGCTGCCACACCAGGTCGGCGTTGCCCAGTGCCTCGGCCTTCTGCTCCGGAACCGCGTTGCGGATCAGCGAGTAGGCCCAGTAACTGACCGCGATCAGCAGGATTTCGAACCAGAAACGAGGACGACGAGGGGTACGGAGCCGGGGCCAGAGGCCCTGCCCCGTGCGGTCCTCCGCCTCCTCCGTGACGGGATGCGGAGCGGCCTGCCCCCGGCCTTCCAGTGTCGTCACGGTCCTCTCACCCATAGGCACAGAGTCTGCCAGAAAACCCCTCTTTGACAGATCATCCCCTGGAAGGGTTCCGGCCGCATTTCCGTTACCCCGGCGACCCCGCCGGAACCGTGGGAGACTCCCTGCTCAGGGACGGTTTCGTTCCCCTGGCGCCGAAGCCGTCGATCCCCGCACCACCAGCTCCGGCATGAACACGAACTCACTGTGGGGCGCGGGCGTCCCGCCGACCTCCTCCAGCAACGTCCGGACCGCCGCCTGCCCCATCGCCGGCACCGGCTTGCGTATCGTCGTCAGCGGCGGATCCGTGAACGCGATGAGCGGCGAGTCGTCGAATCCCACCACCGATATGTCCGTGGGGACTTCCAGCCCCCGCTGCCGCGCCGCGCGTATCGCCCCGAGCGCCATCATGTCGCTCGCGCACACCACCGCCGTGCAGTCCCGGTCGATGAGCGCGGACGCCGCCGCCTGACCGCCCTCCAGCGTGTAGAGCGAGTGCTGGATCAGCCGTGACTCGATGTCCTCGGCCGACAGCCCCAGCTGCTCCTGCACGGTGCGGACGAACCCCTCGATCTTCCGCTGCACCGGCACAAACCGCTTGGGCCCCAGGGCCAGCCCGATCCGGGTGTGGCCCAGCGACACCAGGTGCGTGACGGCCAGGGACATCGCGGCCCGGTCGTCGGGGGAGATGAACGGCGCCTGCACCTTCGGCGAGAAGCCGTCCACCAGCACGAACGGCACACCTTGGGCGCGCAGCCGCTCGTAGCGCTGCATGTCGGCGGTGGTGTCCGCGTGCAGCCCGGAGACGTAGATGATGCCCGCGACCCCGCGGTCCACGAGCATCTCCGTCAGCTCGTCCTCGGTGGAACCGCCCGGTGTCTGCGTCGCCAGCACCGGCGTGTACCCCTGCCGCGTCAGCGCCTGGCCGATGACCTGGGCGAGGGCCGGGAATATCGGGTTCTCCAGCTCCGGTGTGATCAGGCCCACCAGGCCCTCGCTGCGCTGGCGCAGCCGCACCGGGCGTTCGTAGCCCAGAACGTCGAGGGCGGCCAGCACGGACTGGCGGGTGGTCGCGGCGACGCCCGGCTTCCCGTTCAGCACCCGGCTGACCGTCGCTTCGCTGACCCCCGCCTGGGCCGCGATGTCGGCAAGCCGTGTGGTCACGGGATTGGACTGTACCGGCCGGGTCTGCCCTTGCCCACCGGTCGGACGCCGGGCCCGTGCGGTTGAACGGCCCGCTGCGGGTTGCTGCGTCATCGCGCTCCCTCGTGTTCTGTTCGGCGTCCGGTCCGCAACGGGATCCTCCCCGTCGCGGAGACGTATGGCAAGAGCTTGCAGAGTCTTGCACAAGTGTCCGCGATCCCGCCGAGCAGCCGCAAACCTGTTCTCCCGGCCTCGCGCGACCAGGTCACGGATGGGTAACTGTCGGCGGCTCTTGCATTTTTTTGCTGCAAGGCCTTTCGCGGCGCTTACGTGGCTGTTACGTTCTCGTCGCTCGGCGGCCTCCCCCACGGCGCAGTCGGCAAGTCGGCAGAGGGACGGCGGACGGGACCGTCTCTGGCCCCCACGGGCTTTCACCCTCAAGGAGAAACTCATGCGGCGTGGCATAGCGGCCACCGCGCTGGTGGCGTCCGTCGCCCTCGCGGCGACGGCCTGCGGCGGAAGTGACAGCGGCAGCGACAAGTCGGACGGGCCGGTCACCATCACCTGGTGGGACACCTCCAACGCCACCAATGAGGCGCCGACGTACCAGGCACTGGTCAAGGACTTCGAGAAGGCCAACCCGAAGATCAAGGTCAAGTACGTCAACGTCCCCTTCGACCAGGCGCAGAACAAGTTCGACACCGCCGCAGGCTCCAAGGGCGCCCCGGACGTGCTGCGCTCGGAGGTCGGCTGGACCCCCGCCTTCGCGAAGAAGGGCTACTTCCTGCCGCTGGACGGCACCGCGGCCCTCGCGGACCAGGGCAAGTTCCAGCCCAGCCTGATCAAGCAGGCCCAGTACGAGGGCAAGACCTACGGCGTGCCCATCGTCACCGACACCCTGGCGCTCGTCTACAACAAGGCGCTGTTCAAGCAGGCCGGGATCACCGAGGCGCCGAAGAGCTGGGACGAGCTGAAGTCCGACGCCGCGACGATCAAGGACAAGACCGGCGTCGACGGCTACTGGGGCTCCACCCAGGCCTACTACGCGCAGTGCTTCCTCTACGGCGAGGGCACCGACACGGTCGACGTCGCCGCCAAGAAGATCACTGTCGGTTCGGCCGCCGCCAAGAAGGGGTACGGCACCTGGCTGGGCCTGTTCTCCGGCAAGGGCCTGCACAAGGCCGACACCACCGCCGACGCCTACGCCCACATCCAGGACGCGTTCGTCAACGGCAAGGTCGCCGCGATCATCCAGGGCCCCTGGGAGATCACGAACTTCTACAAGGGCACGGCCTTCAAGGACAAGGCCAACCTCGGCATCGCGACCGTCCCGGCCGGCTCCAGCGGCAAGGCGGGAGCCCCGACCGGCGGCCACAACCTCTCCGTGTACGCAGGCTCGGACAAGGCCCACCAGGACGCGGCGCTGAAGTTCGTCAACTTCATGACCTCGGCGAAGTCCCAGGAGACCATCGCCCTGAAGAACTCCACGCTGCCGACGCGTGACGACGCCTACAGCGCGCAGGTCAAGGCCGACCCCGGCATCGCCGGCTACCAGGGCGTGCTCGCCGCCGCCCAGCCGCGCCCGGCGCTGCCCGAGTACAGCTCGCTGTGGGGCCCGCTGGACACCGAGCTGCCGAAGATCGCCGGTGGCAAGGAGTCCCTGGACAAGGGCCTGAGCAACGCGGAACTCGCCATCGCCAAGCTGGTTCCGGACTTCAGCAAGTGAGTCCGCGTGGCCGTCGGATCCTCCGGTGACATCGGGGGAAGGATCCGGCGGCCACCGGCCTGTGCCCAGGCCCATCCCGTTGATCCGCAGACGTCCAAGAAGGTTGTCGAACCATGACAGTCGCCATCGACCGCGCGACCGGCAAGCGCCGCGGTGACCGCGGGCCGCGGCCCGGCCTGGGCCGGCGCCTCAAGAACGGATACCAGAAGCACTGGTACGCGTACGCGATGATCACGCCCGTGGCAGTCGTGCTCGGCGCCTTGGTGCTCTACCCCCTGGTGTACGGCGTCTACCTGACCCTCACCGACGCCGACAGCCTCAACACGGCCCGCACGATCGGCGTCAACCACATCGACGCCACGTACAAGTTCATCGGTCTCGACAACTACAAGGACATCCTCTTCGGGCCGCTGTCGTACGACCGCTTCTGGTCGCACTTCATCTGGACCATCGTGTGGACGGTCGCCTGCGTCGCCCTGCACTACTCGATCGGCCTCGGCCTCGCGCTGCTGCTCAACCAGAGGTTCCGCGGCCGTACGTTCTACCGGCTCGTCCTGGTCCTGCCCTGGGCCGTGCCCACCTTCGTCACCGTCTTCGGCTGGCGCTTCATGCTGGCCGACGGAGGCATCATCAACGCCGCCCTCGACGCGGTCCACCTGCCGACGCCGCTCTGGCTGGAGGACACCTTCTGGCAGCGCTTCGCCGCGATCATGGTCAACACCTGGTGCGGTGTGCCGTTCATGATGCTCTCGCTGCTCGGCGGCCTGCAGGCCATCGACGCCTCGCTGTACGAGGCGGCCGAGATGGACGGGGCCGGCGCCTGGCAGCGCTTCCGGTACGTCACCCTGCCGGGCCTGAGGTCCGTCAGCTCCACCGTGGTGCTCCTCGGCGTCATCTGGACCTTCAACCAGTTCGCCATCATCTTCCTGCTGTTCGGCAACACCGCGCCGGACGCCCAGATCCTGGTCACCTGGGCGTACTACCTCGGCTTCGGACAGCAGCCGCGTGACTACGCGCAGTCGGCCGCGTACGGCATCCTGCTTCTCTCCATCCTGATCGTCTTCACGTCCGTCTACCGCCGTTGGCTGAACCGCAATGAGCAGCAGCTCGCGATCTGAGGCAGGAGTCCCCATGAGCACGACCACCGTCGAGACCTCGGCCAGGACACCCGGACAGACCCGTGCGGCGGCCCCGCGGCGTACGGCGCGCCGGCGCGGTGAGCGCGGCCCGCTCGGGTCCGTGGCCTCGCACGCCGCCCTCACCGGGGCGAGCCTGATCGCCTTCTTCCCCGTCGCGTGGCTGATCTTCCTCTCCCTCGGCCCCGACAAGGACGACTATCTGCACCCCGGACGCATCTGGCGCACGATGACGTTCGACAACTACTCGTTCGTCCTGAACCACACCAGCTTCTTCGACTGGCTGAAGAGCTCGCTCGTGGTCACGGTGGGCACCACCGCCATCGGGGTGCTGATCGCCGCCACCACCGGCTACGCGGTCTCGCGCATGCGTTTCCCCGGCTACAAGAAGTTCATGTGGCTGCTGCTGCTCACCCAGATGTTCCCGATCGCCGTCCTGATCGTGCCGATGTACCAGATCATGTCGGACCTGGGACTCATCGACACCTACCTCGGCCTGATCCTGATCAACTGCACCACGATCGTGCCCTACAGCGCCTGGCTGCTGAAGGGGTACTTCGACACGATCCCCTTCGAGATCGACGAGGCGGGGCGGATCGACGGGCTCTCCCCGTTCGGCACCTTCGTGCGCCTGATCCTGCCGCTCGCCAAGCCCGGCCTCGCGGTCGCCGCCTTCTACGCCTTCCTCACCGCCTTCGGAGAGGTCGCCTTCGCCTCGACGTTCATGCTGAGCGACGACAAGTACACCTTCGCCGTCGGCCTGCAGAGCTTCATCAGCGAACACGACGCACAGCGCAACCTGATGGCCGCCACCGCGGTACTGATCGCGATACCCGTCTCCGTGTTCTTCTACCTCGTGCAGAAGAACCTGGTGACCGGCCTGACCGCGGGCGGCACCAAGGGCTGACGCCCGCGCCGCACAGAGCTCCCGCGCAGCTGACCGCGCGGGTGGCGGCCGCGGTGCCCTCCCCGGCCCGTTCGAACGGGGAGGGACGGCCTCCCCGCTGTCACCGCGGCCGCCCTGCCATCCGTCGCCGTACCCAAGCCCGATGACCGACGCTTCCCCGGCCCTGGGCCTCCATGACTCATGAACGGGGAACCCTCATCGCATCAAGGACGCCATGAGCCAGCACTCCGCCGACCCGGCCCCGAACACCGTTCTCGCCACCGTCGCCCGCCACCGCGACTGGTGGCGGGACGCGGTGATCTACCAGGTCTATCCGCGCAGCTTCGCCGACAGCAACGGCGACGGCATGGGCGACCTGGAGGGCGTACGTTCCCGACTTCCTTACCTTCGCGACCTGGGCGTCGATGCCGTGTGGCTGAGCCCCTTCTACGCCTCGCCGCAGGCCGACGCCGGCTACGACGTCGCCGACTACCGCGCCGTCGACCCCATGTTCGGCAACCTGCTGGACGCCGATGCCCTGATCCGCGACGCCCACGAGCTGGGGCTGCGGATCATCGTCGACCTGGTCCCCAACCACTCCTCCGACCAGCACGAGTGGTTCAAGCGGGCCCTCGCCGAAGGCCCCGGGTCCCCGCTGCGCGAGCGCTACCACTTCCGCCCGGGCGAGGGCGAGGGCGGTGAGCTGCCGCCGAACGACTGGGAGTCCGTCTTCGGCGGGCCCGCCTGGACCCGCGTCACCGAACCGGACGGTACCCCCGGCGAGTGGTACCTGCACCTCTTCGCCCCTCAGCAGCCCGACTTCAACTGGAACCACCCGGCGGTGGGCGACGAGTTCCGCTCCATCCTGCGCTTCTGGCTCGACATGGGTGTCGACGGCTTCCGCGTCGACGTCGCCCACGGCCTGGTCAAGGCCGAGGGGCTACCGGACCTGGGCGCCCACGACCAGCTCAAGCTGCTGGGCAACGATGTCACGCCGTTCTTCGACCAGGACGGCGTCCACGCCGTCTACCGCCAGTGGCGCACCATCCTCGACGAGTACACCGGGGACCGGATCTTCGTCGCCGAGGCCTGGACCCCGACCATCGAACGCACCGCGAACTACGTCCGCCCGGACGAACTGCACCAGGCGTTCAACTTCCAGTACCTGGGCACCCACTGGGACGCCCGCGAGCTGCGCGCCGTCATCGACCGCACCCTCGACGCGATGCGCCCGGTCGGCGCCCCCGCGACCTGGGTGCTGTCCAACCACGACGTGACCCGGCACGCCACCCGCTTCGCCCACGACTCCGCCCTCGGCACGCAGATCCGCCTGGCGGGCGACCGTGAGCTGGGCCTGCGCCGCGCCCGGGCCGCCACCCTGCTGATGCTGGCGCTGCCCGGATCGGCGTACCTCTACCAGGGCGAGGAACTGGGTCTGCCCGACGTGGTGGACCTGCCGGACGAGGTCCGCCAGGACCCCGCCTATTTCCGGGGCGCGGGCCAGGACGGCTTCCGCGACGGCTGCCGGGTGCCCATCCCGTGGACCCGCACCGGCTCGTCCTACGGCTTCGGCGCCGGCGGCAGCTGGCTGCCGCAGCCGGAGGGCTGGGGCGAGCTGAGCGTCGAGGCGCAGCAGGGCGCGCCCGGCTCGACACTGGAGCTGTACCGGAGCGCGCTGGCCGTGCGGCGCGAGCAGCGCGGCCTCGGCGCGGGCGACGCCGTCGAGTGGCTGCGGGCGCCCGAGGGCGTGCTCGCCTTCCGGCGCGGGGAGTTCGTGTGCGTCGCGAACACCACCGGCGAGTCAGTCACGGCCCCGGCGCACGGCCGGGTCCTGATCGCCAGCGACGAGGTGACGGAGGCGAACGGCGAGGCCAAGGTGCCCGCCGACACGACGGTGTGGTGGACCACCGCCTGACGCGTCCGAGTCCGGCCCGCCGCTCCGAACGGGGCGGCGGGCTCGGCGCCCCTGCGGCGCTCGCGGGCCGCAGCGGTCAGAGGAGTTCCGCGGCCGGATCACCGCCCTCCAGGATCCCGACTTCGACACCGCTGTAGCCGCAGCCGTCGCCGAGATCCGCGCCACGCGGGGAAACGGACCAGTGACCGAGGGACGGCAGCCGGTCGTCGCCGAGACCACGCATGTTGGCGCGGTGGTGGGGGGCGAGGTGCTTTTGACGCTGGCGGGGGAGCGGCGGCACGGTGGTTGCGGTGCGGCTGCCGACAGCACCGACGCCGCCGCGGAGGGGCCGTGACGGCGGAGCCCTCGGCGGTCAGTGGAAGCCGAGCATGCCCGGGGAGTCGATGTCCACGGCGACCACGCCGGGCGGATAGGCTCGCTCCCGATCCGTGAGCAGGATGGACATCCCTGTGAACTCGGGCCGCGGCAGTGCGCAGTACAAAGCGTGGCAGGTGTCCGCACCGCCGTAGCCGTCCCGGACCATGGTGCCGACGGCAACCGCCTCGACTGTGTTCAGGTCGTCGACGACGACCGAGGAGAAGGAGAGCACACGCCGAGCGGCGTCCGCGTCCTCCGACTCCGCCTGCATGAGGCAGAGGGCGGGGATCCGGAGGAAGTCGCCTGGAGTACGGGCCATGTTCCCGGCGAGGAGGTTCAGAGTCTTGTGCCCCTCCGAGAGGGCGCGAGTAGCACCGGTGTCGAGAATGATCACGCCGCCGCACCCCGAGCGGCGCGGACCTTCTCGGCGGCGATCAGGTAGATATTGCCGAGCACGTCGGGTGCCTGATCGAACTCCTCGTCGCTGATGTCGACTCCGATCACGTCACGGACGACCTGCCGATCGGCCGCGAGCCGCTCGGCGATCTGCTCCACAGTGCGCTGCTGAGCCGCTAGTTCCTCGATGAGCTGTCCCAGCGTGATCCCCCGCTCCTTGGCAACCTGTGCGAGATGGTCCCGGGCCTGTCGGGAAACCTGGATGGTAGTCGTCTCCGCCATGGTCCCACCATAGCCACACTGCAGACCCTCGTGTTCCGAGTCCGTCCCACTTCACTCGATTGGGTAGGAGTGCCGGTTCTTCCGGACTTTTCCCACAGAGACCACCGGACATGCGGGACAGGCTCAGCCCGCCGCCCTGAACGGGGCGGCGGGCTTTCCCCCTATCGAGGCCGGTTGACGCTCTGCCGGTTTGCCTCGCGCACCTTGGCCAGGAGGTCCGAACCGTGCCGCAGAGCCGCCGCAAGCCTGCGGGCCGTACTCGGATTGCAGCGTCCGAGGTCCACGAGCGGCGACAAGTGGTCGCTGGCGAGCGACACGGCATCCAGCCCGAGCGACGGCAGCAGCACGCCCGCGTCGGCCAGCGCCTCGCCCAGCTCGTCTCTCGCCGCCTTCGCGTCCCTGATCTGCGCGCGCTTCGTCATCTCCATACCGCGCTCCGGCGTTGTCATCCGTTGCTGACCCTCTCGTGCTGATCGCGACTTCCACTCCTGAGCATCGGTGGGTGAGGCTACGATCACCAGGGGTAGCGGTTTTCTGGGTAACGGAACGAAAACGGGGGTCAACGGATGCCTGCGCCGAAGGACCTCGACCCGTCCGCGTCGCTCTCCGCGCTGTACGGAGTGAAGTTGCGCAAGCTCCGTATCCGCGCTGGTCTCACGCAACGGCAGCTCGGCGACAAGATCCCCATCGCCCACAGCCGCATCGCCCAGTTCGAACTGGGCAAGGAAACACCGCCCGAGGACGTCAACACCAAGCTGGACACGTTGCTGGGCGCGGACGGTGACCTGATCGACCTGTGGGGACACATCAGGCGGACACCGATCCCGGACTGGGCGCGGAAGTTCATGGAGTACGAGGCCAGGGCGACCGCCATGCACAAGTACGTGGCGCAAGCTGTGCCCGGCCTTCTCCAGATCGAGGCATATGCGCGCGCCCTGCTGCGCATCAGCCGCCCTCGTGACACGGATGCCGAGATCCAGGAACTGGTGACGACGCGACTCGAGCGGCAGGCCATTCTCCATTGCGGCGCTCCACCGCTGCTGTGGTGCGTCCTGGACGAAGCTGTGCTTCGCCGCCCTGTCGGAGGCCACGCGGTGATGCGCGAGCAACTCGCATACATCCTCCACATGGCGTGGACTCCACACGTGGTTGTACAGGTACTGCCCTTCAGACAGGGTGAACACCCAGTCATGGGTGGGTCGTTGACCCTCTTGAGATCCGAGCGCGGGTCAGACGTGGCCTACACCGAGAGTTCGCACTCCGGGGAGCTGGTGGAGACATCGGAGGAAGTTGCCGAGTATGCCCTGGCCTACGATCTGCTCCAGGCCAAGGCGCTCCCTCCCGACGAGTCTCTGGCCATGGTCCGTTCAGCGATGGAGGAGTACAGCACATGCGCGCCGCACCAGCCGACCTGAGCAACGCCAGGTGGCGCAAGAGCACGCACAGCAACGGCCAGGGTGGCGACTGCCTGGAGTTCGCCGACAACGTCCCCAGTGTCGTCCCCGTCCGCGACAGCAAGAACCCCACCGGCCCGGTTCTGCTCGTTCCTCCCGCCGCTTGGGCCGCGTTCATCGTCGGCATACGCCGACTTGGATGAGCCCGGCCACTTCGTGGGCCCGAACGCACCCCACCCGGTGTTCAGTGGCTTCATGGAACGACGCATGAGCCGATGGCGGCGCGGCTACGGCCGCCACACGGGCGGTAATTGGCGGATTCGGGCCAGCCCGACGGCGTTTGCCAAGCCGTATCGGGGCGGTCGGCGGCCCGAGTCCGCCGCTTACGGCCTGGGTAGCGATTGGCTTCGGGACATGCCGGCCCGGTGGGCGGGAACGTCTGGGATCCTTCTGCTCATGAGCACACCACCGGACGGATTGCCTGTCTACCGAGTCTTGACCGGACCAGACGATGCCACGTTCTGCCACCGCGTGAGCGAAGCGATTGGTCTTGGCTACGAACTGCACGAAGGCCCCGCCGTCACCTTCAACGGTGAGAGCGTCATCGTCGCCCAGGCGCTGGTCTGGCCGGCACGGTCGTAGGGACTTCGTGAGCAGCGGTGGTCGCGGTCGGCCCGTGAGCGAGAGAAGGGCTGCAGCCTCGCCCAGGTCGGCTTGGCCGACGGATTCGATGCTCAGCCGTAGGTCTCGGCGGGGCTGCCAAACGAGATCCAGACGTCAGGAGGCAGGTCCGGCCGACCTGGTACCTCTCTGCGCTCCTCGGTCCATGCGTTGCCGGCGATCTCTGTGGCGACGCGACGCCAGAAGTGCACCGCGGCCGTGTTGACGTCCTGAAACGCCACTTCCCACGGACCCGGGTGGATGGCTGTGACCTGCTGAACAGCGCGCAGCCCGATCCCCGTCCGCCGTGCGCCGCGGACCACGAAGAAGCTGTTCAGCACACGCGTCGGGTTCGTCAATCCGCGGACGAACGCGAAACCAGCGGGGCTGTCACCTCTTGTCAGGAGGTACGGCGCCCAGCCGGGGTCGGAGAAGGCCATGCGGAGCCGATCGTTGTTGCGGAAGGTTCCGTCGGGGTTGGGCAGCAGAGCGTCCAACTCTGACATGTCATGGCGGAACATCAGCCACAGCCGCTCCACTACGGGACGATCGGCGATGCCCGCGAGGCGGATGGATACGTCTGGCACGAGACTCCTTTACGCAGATGGTTCAGCCGACGGGCGCCGCATGCCCGGATCGGCGATACCGGGTGTCGGGACCGAGGCCCGTGCGATCAGCGCTGGTCCCGGACAAGGGGCCGCAGCGCATGAAAAAAGCCTCCCCGGCGGACGGTGTACCCGGGCCGGGAAGGCTCACTGCTGACGGGGATCCTAGCAGGTGGGGAAATGTCAACTCGGCTCCTGATTTCCGGTCGTTGAGTGGTCGTTGCCCGCAGAGTGAGAACCTCGAACGGCGACGCCGCCTCGGGCCCCGGTACACCACTTGTCCGGCGTTCCGCCAGGCCCACCGTCGGGTGCGAGCGATGACTGCTCCGAGGTGGTCGCGCCCGCCGCGAGAACGAGAACCGCCTCAACGTCCTCGTGGCCGACGCCCGGCACTGGGGGGGGCCGTCAGGACCGCAGCCCGGACGCGCTCTCGCCGCTGCAGCCTGACCAAGTGAGGGATCCCGCCGTGCCCGGATGCGGAGATCAGACAGCGGCCAGGCTCTTCGCCATGACCCGCTCCCTGCCGACGCCATCGGGCAGAAGATCGCCGGGCTCGTCCGTGTCCGTGAAACCGTGCCGCTCATAGAGCGCGGTCGCCTTGCGGTTGTCCGGCATGACCGACAACCGCAGCGTCGTGGCACCGCGCTCCGCCGCCCACCGCTCGACCGCCTGGATCAGGCGGTCACCCACGCCCTTGCCCCGAGCCGTGGGCTTGACCCACATCGAGATCAACTCCACGTTCGCTGCTTCCTCACCCGGCACTCCGCTGACCATGCCCACCGGAACGCCGTCGAGGAGCGCGACGAGATCGTGCGCACCGGGAATCGACAGACGGGCACGCCAGCGCTCCTCTCGGTCGCCGGAGCCCTGCCACTGGGTCAGCGTCGATCCGAACGCGTAGGGCGCCTCAGCGAGCGCGGCCAGTCGCAACTCCCGCCAAAGGGGCCAGTCGTCCGATTTCAAAATGCGTAGTTCAAGCATGATTCGGACCCTGCCCGACCGCCGGGGCGGGCAGCAAGGCGAATACAAACGTGCAGTCGGGGATCAACACGACTGCCGACGGATCCGCTGTCACCAAAGCCCAGGTCGAAGCGCGCCTTGGCGGTAGGGAGGCGACGGAGGCGAGCGGCGCGACGAGGAGCCCTCCGACACGCCGTCGACGGACCGCTGTCCGACGCTCCGCAATCTCTTTCGCGCGGTTTCAGGAGCATGCCGTTCCGTGGGGACCGTGGGCCCGTCGTGTCGGCGGCGCGAGTTCGCGCAGCTCCGGCAGGACGCAATCCGCCCTTGTCGTGCATACGTGACAGGGGCATGTCCAGGGGGTTGACCGCCGCAGTCGCGGCTCGTACGGTCTGCTGGACCGCAACTGGTTGAAAACTTGCAGCAATTCCCTTCAGGGGGCCCGGGGTCGTCGAACAGGCCCCGCCCGCAGGGCCCTTCGGCAGATCCTCCCCAGCCCGTCCGCAGGTTCGTCCGCAGATCCTTCAACGGAGAAGGAACCCCCACATGGCCAAGAGAACGCTCTCCGGCGCCCTCGCCCTCGCGGCGGCCGCGTCGGTCGCCCTCGGCGTCCCCGCCGGGACCGCGCACGCCTCCCCGCCCGGCACCAAGGACGTCACCGCGGTCCTCTTCGAGTGGAACTACGCCTCGGTCGCCAAGGAGTGCACCAGCACCCTGGGCCCGGCAGGCTACGGCTACGTCCAGGTCTCCCCGCCCGCCGAGCACATACAGGGCCCGCAGTGGTGGACGTCGTACCAGCCGGTGAGCTACAAGATCGCCGGTCGGCTCGGCGACCGCGCTGCCTTCCAGAACATGATCGGCACCTGCCACGCGGCAGGGGTGAAGGTCGTCGCCGACACCGTGATCAACCACATGTCGGCGGGCAGCGGCACCGGCACCGGCGGCTCCTCGTACACCAAGTACGACTACCCCGGCCTGTACTCGTACGCCGATTTCGACGACTGCACCGCGCAGGTCACCAACTACCAGGACCGCTGGAACGTCCAGCACTGCGAACTGGTGGGCCTCGCCGATCTGGACACCGGCGAGGAGCACGTCCGCGCGACGATCGCCGGCTACATGAACGACCTGCTCTCCCTCGGCGTCGACGGCTTCCGCATCGACGCGGCCAAGCACATCCCGGCGGACGACCTGGCCAACATCAAGTCCAGGCTGACCAACCCGTCCGCCTACTGGAAGCAGGAGGTCATCTACGGCGCCGGCGAGGCGGTCCAGCCGACCGAGTACACGGGCAACGGCGACGTCCAGGAATTCCGCTACGCCTACGACCTCAAGCGGGTCTTCAACAGCGAGAAGCTGGCGTACCTCGCCAACTACGGCGAGGGCTGGGGCTACATGAGCAGCTCGGTCGCCGGCGTCTTCGTGGACAACCACGACACCGAGCGCAACGGCTCCACGCTGAACTACAAGGACGGCGCGAACTACACGCTGGCGAACGTCTTCATGCTGGCCTGGCCCTACGGAGCCCCCGACATCAACTCCGGCTACGAGTGGTCCGACACCGACGCGGGCCCGCCGAACGGCGGCCAGGTGAACGCCTGCTGGCAGGACGGCTGGAAGTGCCAGCACGCCTGGCCGGAGATCAAGTCGATGGTCGCCTTCCGCAACGCCACACGTGGCGCGGCGGTCACCAACTGGTGGGACAACGGCAACAACCTCATCGCGTTCGGCCGCGGCACCAAGGGCTATGTGGTGATCAACCACGAGGGCTCGACGGCCGACCGCTGGTTCCAGACCTCGCTGCCCTCCGGCACCTACTGCGATGTGCAGGGCAACAGGACCGTGACGGTGAACTCGACCGGCTGGTTCCAGGCGTCGGTCGCCCCGAACACCGCACTCGCCCTCTACGCGGGCAAGTCGAGCTGCTGACCCGTCCCACGACGAGCTGCCCGGCGCGCGTCCTCACGCGTGCCGGGCGGGCTGCCGAGGTCCCGCCCGGCGGCGGACACGGCACTCCCGGTGTTGCACGCACCGGATCGTCCGGACATCGGACCGGCCCGTCGCCTCCAGGGGGATCCCGGGCGGGTGCGGCGCCGACAGCAGCGGAGTCGCATGAAATTTCTTTCCTGATGTTTCAGGACTCTTGCTGTAAGCCTTGCGTGGGCGATACGGTCGCGCGGCGCCCGGCGACGAAGCCGTCCCGCGGTGCAGGGGTCGACCCACCTGAGCCGTAATCGCAAGGAGTTCAAGCCTGTGATACCGAGATGGCCGGCGCCCCGGACGCGCCGTACCCCACGCAGTCGCACACCCGGCGCCCGACGCACCACGGCCCTCGCCGTCACCGCGCTCACCGCCGCCCTCCTCCAGCCCCTGGCCGCCGGGGCCGCCACCCCGGCCGAGCCTGTGCCCGCGCCCCCGTCCGACGCGAGGCTCGCCGCCGAACCCGCCCGGCACGACGACACCCGCGAGCAGTTCTACTTCGTCATGCCGGACCGTTTCGCCAACGGGGACAGGTCCAACGACAGGGGCGGCCTGACCGGTTCACGGCTCAGCACCGGCTACGACCCCACCGACAAGGGCTTCTACCAGGGCGGCGACCTCAAGGGCCTGACCAGGCGACTGGACTACATCAAGGGACTCGGCACCACCGCCATCTGGATGGCCCCGATCTTCAAGAACCAGCCCGTGCAGGGCACCGGCAGCAACGCCTCGGCCGGCTACCACGGTTACTGGATCACCGACTTCACCAAGGTCGACCCGCACTTCGGGACCAACAAGGACCTCCAGACCCTCATCTCGAAGGCCCACGCCAAGGGCATGAAGGTCTTCTTCGACGTCATCACCAACCACACCGCCGACGTCGTCGACTACAAGGAGAAGACCTACGACTACCTCTCCAAGGGCGCCTTCCCGTACCTGACGAAGGACGGCCGCCCCTTCGACGACGCCGACTACGCCGACGGCACCAAGCGCTTCCCGGCCGTCGACGCGGACTCCTTCCCGCGCACCCCCGTCGTCCCCGCGGCGAAGCGGGACGTGAAGGTCCCGTCCTGGCTCAACGACCCGGCGATGTACCACAACCGCGGCGACTCCACCTTCGCCGGCGAGAGCTCCGCCTACGGCGACTTCTCCGGCCTGGACGACCTGTGGACCGAGCGCCCCGAGGTCGTCAAGGGGATGGAGCGGATCTACGAGCGCTGGGTGCGGGACTTCGGCGTCGACGGCTTCCGGATCGACACCGTGAAGCACGTCGACATGCCGTTCTGGACGCAGTGGGCGACCGCCCTCGACAGGTACGCCGCCGCGCGCGGCCGCAGGAACTTCTTCATGTTCGGCGAGGTCTACTCCGCCGACACCTCCATCACCTCGCCGTACGTCACCCAGGGCCGTCTCGACGCCACCCTCGACTTCCCCTTCCAGGACGCCGCCCGCCAGTACGCCTCCCAGGGCGGGAGCGCCCGGAAGCTCGCGGGCGTCTTCGCCGACGACTACAAGTACACGACCGACAAGGCCAACGCGTACGAGCAGGTCACCTTCCTCGGCAACCACGACATGGGGCGCATCGGGTACTTCCTGAAGCAGGACAACCCCACGGCGACCGACGCGCAGCTGCTGAGGAAGGACGAACTGGCCAACGAGCTGATGTTCCTCAGCCGCGGCAACCCGGTCGTCTACTACGGCGACGAGCAGGGCTTCACCGGTTCCGGCGGCGACAAGGACGCCCGCCAGACCATGTTCGCCTCCAAGGTCGCCGACTACCTGGACGACGACGAGATCGGCACCGACCGTACCGCCGCGAGCGACGCCTATGACCCGAGCGCGCCGCTGTACCGGCAGATCAGCGCCCTCGCCAAGCTGCGCAGGGACAACCCCGCGCTCGCCGACGGCGTCCAGACCGAGCGCTACGCGGCCGACGGTGCCGGCGTCTACGCCTTCTCCCGCACGGGGAAGGACGGGACCGAGTACCTCGTCGCCTTCAACAACGCGGACGAGCGGAAGACGGCCGGCTTCGCCACCGCGTCGGCAGGCATGACGTTCCGCGGCATCTACGGGACCGACGCGTCCGTCAGGAGCGGTGCCGACACGAAGGTCTCCGTCACGGTACCCGCCCAGTCGGCCGTCGTCCTCAAGGCCGCGGGCCGCCTCGGCGCCCCGGCCTCCCGGCCCGCGCTCACCCTGAAGGCCCCCGACGCGGGTGCCACCGGCACCGTGGAGGTCTCCGCGAACACCGACGGCGGCCAGTTGAACCGCGTCGTCTTCGCCGCCCAGGTGGGCAACGGCAGCTGGCGCACCCTCGGCTCCGCCGACCACGCCCCGTACAAGGTCACCCAGACCATCGCCGAGGACGTACCGGCCGGAACGGCGCTGCGCTACAAGGCGGTCGTGATCGACTCGGCGGGCCGCACCGCGAGCGCGACGGCCGCGAGCACCACCGGCACCCCGCCCGCCCCGCAGGTCCCCACCGCCTCCTCCCGCGACTACGCGATCGTCCACTACAAGCGCGCCGACGGCGACTACGGCAACTGGGGCCTGTACGCCTGGGGCGACCTCGCCGACGGCGAGGCGACCACCTGGCCGGCCGGCCACCCCTTCGTCGGCCGCGACGCCTACGGCGCCTTCGCCTATGTCAAGCTCAAGCCCGGAGCCTCCAGCGTCGGTTTCCTCGTCGTCGACAAGGACGGGAACAAGGACGTCTCCGCCGACCGCACCATCGACGTCACCAAGACCGGGGAGGTCTGGGTAGAGCAGGGCAAGGAGACCCTCCTCACCGAGCGGCCGACGGCCGACTACCCGCCGCAGGACACGACCAAGGCCGTCCTCCACTACCACCGCGCCGACGGGAACTACGACGGCTGGGGGCTGCACGTCTGGACCGGCGCCGCGAACCCCACCGACTGGGCCGGCCCCCTGAAGCCGGTGCGCACCGACGCGTACGGCGCGGTCTTCGAGGTGCCGCTCGCCGACGGCGCCACCAGCCTCAGCTACATCGTCCACAAGGGCGACGAGAAGGACCTCCCGGCCGACCAGTCGCTCGACCTCACGGCGAACGGCCACGAGGTGTGGCTGATCGGGGGCCAGGAGGAGTACCTGCTGCCCCAGCCGGCCGGCAGTGCCGCCGCCCTCGACCTGACCACCTCCAAGGCCGTCTGGATCGACCGGGACACGATCGCCTGGAACGGTGTCGACGGCGCCGTCTCCACCCAGCTCGTCTACTCCCACGACGGCTCGATCGCCGTCAAGGACTCCACGCTGACCAGCGACGACGAGCGCTGGCTGCGCCTGACGAGGACGACGCTCACCGACGCCCAGAAGGCGAAGTTCCCGCACCTGAAGGACTACACGGCGTGGTCCGTCGACCCGCGCGACCGCGACCGGGTGCGCGAGGCGCTGCGCGGCCAGATCGTGGCCTCGCAGCGGGCCGCGAACGGCGCCGTGCTGGCGGCGACGGGCGTCCAGATCGCCGGAGTGCTGGACGACGTGTACGACGCGACGAAGGCCGACCTCGGGCCGACGTTCCACCGGGGCCGCCCCACACTGGCCGTGTGGGCACCGACCGCGCAGCACGTCTCCCTGGAACTCGGCGGCTCCACCGTCGCCATGCGGCGTGATGCCACCAACGGGGTCTGGTCCGTCACCGGCCCGGCCTCCTGGAAGAACAAGCCCTACCGTTACGTGGTGACGGTGTGGGCGCCCAGCGTCCGCAAGATCGTCACCAACAAGGTCACCGACCCCTACTCCCTCGCCCTGACCGCCGACTCGAAGCGCAGCCTCGTCGTCGACCTCGACGACCGCTCCCTCGCCCCGAGCGGCTGGGCGAACCTGAAGAAGCCCAGGGCCGTGCCGCTCAGGGACGCCCAGATCCAGGAGCTGCACATCCGGGACTTCTCCGTCGAGGACAGCACCGTGCCGGCGAAGGACCGGGGCACCTACCTCGCCTTCACCGACAGGAACAGCGACGGCTCCCGGCACCTGCGGGAACTGGCCGGGGCGGGCACCTCGTACGTGCACCTGCTGCCCGCGTTCGACATCGCGACCATCCCCGAGAAGACGTCCGAGCAGTCCACCCCCGGCTGCGACCTCGCCTCCTTCGCCGCCGACTCCGACCGGCAGCAGGCGTGTATCGCCGCGACCGCCGCGAAGGACGCCTACAACTGGGGCTACGACCCGTACCACTTCACCGTCCCCGAGGGCTCGTACGCCACCGACCCGGACGGCACCGGCCGCACCCGCGAGTTCCGCGGCATGGTGAAGGCGCTCAACGAGGACGGCCTCAGGGTCGTCATGGACGTGGTCTACAACCACACCGCCGCCAGCGGTGAGGCCGACGCGTCCGTGCTCGACCAGATCGTGCCCGGCTACTACCAGCGGCTGCTCGCCGACGGCTCGGTGGCGAACTCCACCTGCTGCGCGAACACCGCGCCCGAGAACGCGATGATGGGCAAGCTGGTCGTGGACTCGATCGTCACCTGGGCCAAGGAGTACAAGGTCGACGGCTTCCGCTTCGACCTCATGGGTCACCACCCGAAGGCCAACATCCTCGCCGTGCGGAGGGCCCTCGACGCGCTCACGCCCGAGAAGGACGGCGTCGACGGCAAGAAGATCATCCTCTACGGCGAGGGATGGAACTTCGGCGAGGTCGCGAACGACGCCCGCTTCGTGCAGGCCACACAGCGGAACATGGCCGGCACGGGCATCGCGACCTTCTCCGACCGCGCCCGTGACGCCGTGCGCGGCGGCGGCCCCTTCGACTCCGACCCCGGCATCCAGGGCTTCGCGTCCGGGCTGTACACCGACCCCAACGCCTCCACCGCCAACGGGACGAAGGCCGAGCAGAAGGCCCGCCTGCTGCACTACCAGGACCTCATCAAGGTCGGCCTGAGCGGCAACCTGGCCAAATACCACTTCACCGACACCGGCGGCAAGGAGGTCACCGGCGCCGAGGTCGACTACAACGGCTCGCCCGCCGGATACGCCCAGGCACCCGGCGACGCGCTCGCCTACGCCGACGCGCACGACAACGAGTCGCTGTTCGACGCGCTCACCTACAAGCTGCCCCAGGGCACCTCCGCCGCCGACCGGGCCCGAATGCAGGTCCTCGCCATGGCGACGGCCGGCCTGTCGCAGGGCCCCTCGCTGTCGCAGGCCGGTTCCGACCTCCTGCGCTCCAAGTCGCTGGACCGCAACTCCTACGACAGCGGCGACTGGTTCAACGCGATCCACTGGGACTGCCGGGACGGCAACGGCTTCGGGCGCGGGCTGCCGATGGCGGCCGACAACCGGTCCAAGTGGACGTACGCCAAGCCCCTGCTGACCTCCGTCAAGGTGGGATGCGACCAGATCCAGGGCGCCTCCGCCGCGTACCGGGACCTCCTCAGGATCCGGACGACCGAGCCCGTCTTCTCCCTGGCCACGGCCGACCAGGTGCAGTCGCAGCTCTCCTTCCCGCTGTCCGGGAAGGACGAGACGCCCGGGGTGATCACCATGGAGCTCGGTGACCTGGTCGTCGTCCTCAATGCGACGCCCGAGAGGCAGGAGCAGACCGTCGCGGCACTCGCCGGGAAGGGCTACGCGCTGCACCCGGTGCAGGCGCACGGCGCGGACCCCGTCGTCAAGACGTCCTCCTACACGGCGCAGTCCGGTACCTTCGCGGTACCTGCGCGCACCGTGGCGGTCTTCTCACGGGTGACGCACTAGGCACCGGCGGTGGGGCGGACCGGCGTTCCCGGCCCGCCCCACCGCCGGACCGCACGTTCGCGAGCCGACGGCCCCGCCGGCCGTCACGACGCCAGGGTGACCAGCCGGGTGACGAGATCGGCGAAGGGCCCGTCGCCCGGCTCGTTGCCGAACATACGGCGCAGCAGGGCCGCCATCTCGGCGTCGTGCGCGGCGCTCACCGCCGCCAGCGCGGCGAAGTCGTGCACGAGCTGCACCTCCAGCTCACGGCGAGGGATCCGCCGCCCGTCCAGCCAGATCAACGCCGTCGACTCGACGAGCGAGATCCACGAGCGGACCACCAACTCCAGCCGGGCGGGAGGATCCTGAACCTCCAGATGCGCGAGGATCTGGACATACGCGGCCTGGCGCACCGAGTCGACGAGCGCGTTCGTCCGGGACACCGCGTCCAAGGGCCGGTCCGTGTCGGCGGGGACCGCGGGGCCGCCGCGCATCAACGCCGAGAAACCGGGCCCGTGATCCTCGACGAAGTCGAAGAACCGGCGCATGACGCGCAGCAGCCGCGCCCCGAGCGGGCCCTCGTGCGGCTCCACGAACCGCGCCGCGAGGTCCTCGGACGCACGCTTCAACGCGGCTTCGTAGAGACTGAGTTTGCCCGGAAAGTAGTGGTAGACCAGCGGCCGCGAGATGCCCGCGGCCGAGGCTATCTCGTCGATGGAGACCTCGTCGGGGGAGCGCTGGCTGAACAGTTCGAGCGCGACGCCGATCAACTGCTGCCGCCGCTCCTCGACTCCCATTCTGCGGCGTACCCCGGTTGTCATGCGAACACCTTACCGATCGGATCCGGACCCCCACGGGCCGGAGCGGCCATGGCCTTTCACACATTCGGCACACTTCACTCACCAAGCCCTCGCGGCACACCCATCGGTATCGAGCCACCGCGCCTGCGTTCAGCCTTCTCCGGTACGCGTTCCGCGGTCAGCGCAGGCCGCTGATCTCCCGTCCGTCGTCGAGTGTTCCCTTCAGCCCGGCCCGGACCCCCTGCCGCGTCCGCACCGCGAGCACGTTCCCCCGCGCCGATCCGCTCGCCCCGCCGGTCGCACCGATCGACGCGGTGCCCTTGCTGCCCGCGGCGAGCAGGTACCACGTCCCTGCCGCCGACTTCCACAGCACTCCCGCCAGCACATGGGGATCCTTCGCGCCGCACGCGGGCACGCTCTCGGCCTTCGCCGCCACAGCGCCGTACCGCCCGCCCGGCGTGTGGAACTGCGCCAGCACCCGCGGCCCCCCGCCCCGCCAGGTGTCCGCCCGTGTGCACACCCACGACGCCTCCCCGGACCCGTCCGGCAGCTTCTGCCGCGCGTACTCCCACGCGTTCACGGACCGCACACCCTGCGACCACACCGTCGAGAGCGAGCACGCGAACGGGGACCAGGCGCGCAGCGCCGCCGCCCCGGACACCTCCCGCGGCGCGCCCGGCCGCCCCACGGTGAGGTGGGCGGGCGTCAGCTCCCCGAGGTCGGTCAGCAGCCGGGTGCCCGAACCATCGGTCAGCTCCAGCACGTTCCACGACGTGCACGAGCCGGTCTGCCGCGCCCGGCCGGCCAGGGGCGCGGTCACCCCGTGGTCCGGGCCCAGATCCATCGCCCCCGACCGCGGCCGCAGCAGGTCCCGCTCGGCCGCCCCGGTCACCCAGGGTGCCGTCAGATAGCGGACGTCGCCGTCCGCCCGGCCCAGCACCACCGCGTCCGCCTCGGCACCGGATGCCCCGTCGACCCGGGCGAAGTCGAGCGCGGCCCCGCCGGTGCCCTTGTCCGGCTCGGCGTAGCGCACGATGCGCAGCCCGTCGTAGAAGACCACCACCCGCGCGGCGTCGACCCGGCCCGCGTACAGCAACTGCGGAGGGCCGGCCGGGGGGCCCGACGGCGTGCCGGGGGTCGCCGACACCCGGACGGAACCGCCGGGCCGCGCCCAGACCACGAGCGCGCGGCGCAGCAGCGCCGTGTCGCGGGTGAGGCCGCCGCGCGCGGGCCACACGGAGAAGTCGGTGCGCGCCGACGTCGTCCACGCGGTGGGCGGCACCTTGGTCAGCCCGGCCGGATCAAGGGCGGCCCGGACGGCCGGGTTCTGCACGTCGGAGGGAGCGGCCGCGCCGTCCGGACCCCAGCCGCCGTCCGGCAGGGTGAGCAGCGCGCCGCACACCGCGACGGCCGCCACGGCGGCGAGGGCGGCCTTCGTGTGCTGTCTGCGCCGCATCAGATCGGTCGGCCGCGCCTGCAGCGAACACGGGTCGAACTCGGGGGACAGGAGCAGCGCGTCCTGGACGGGCACGCGCCCGGCCTCGCGGACGGCCGACGCCGGGTGCGCCACGCCCGCGGCGCGCAGCAGCTTGCGCACGCCGTCCTCGGGGAGCTTCTCCAGACCGCGCAGCACATAGGCGGCCCGGGCGGGGCCGGACAGGGCCGACAGCCGCTGGTCCAGGGCGAGTTCGTCGGCGCCGCCCGAGCGCGGGAAGAGCCGCAGACCCCACACCTGGGGCAGTGGCCACGGCAGTTGGGCCCGCTTCGGCCAGGCCGTGCGCTTCAGCGGCCGGCCCGCCTCCAGCGCCGAACGCACCACCCGCAGGCGGACCAGCGCGTAGCCGGGGTCGCCGTCGCGGCCTTCCCACAGGCTCTCGGCGGCTGTTTTGGCCTGGGCCGGGATCAGTGACGCGGTGGCCCGGCCGCGGGGCAGCGCGCGCTGGGTGAGGGCGTGTGCGGTCAGCACCCGGCGGCTGCGGCCGAGGCCCGGCGGCAGCACCAGATAGGCGAGCCGGACGAGCCGGGGGTAGTGCTCGACGAGCGCGGCCTCGGCCTGCCCGACGTCGACGACCGGGCCGGAGGCGGGGGCGGGGCGCGGGGCGACATGCTGTGACTGCACGTCCGGTCAAACGACCGAGCCGGGGGTTGGTCACCTCGGCCGCCGCCCTCGCGGCCCGCGTGCAGGCCGGCGCGATGGCGCGCCCCACAGCGGCGTGGCCGCGGCGGCCGCCGTGCGCGAGGGCCGGCCCCACGGAGGCGAGCCCCCGAGCCCGGCCGGCCGCGCGCACCACCGCGAAGCCGGCCAGGACCTGTGCTCCTCATGCCGACGGACCGGCCACCGGGTCCGGACCGCGTCCCGCGGCGCGTCCCGCCGCGGGACGCGGCACCGTCTGCCCGTGGGCGCTCGCCCGGCAACGCACCCGGTCCACCGGCATCCCGGCCCGGACGGGATCAGCGCTCGGGCTCGACGAGCAGGCGGGCGTAGTTCGCCATCGACCTCTGGTAGCGCGGCAGATGGGGCGCGAGCGCGCCGAGCACGAGCGAGAGGCCCTCACGGTCGCGGCCCAGGCTGGACAGGCAGAGGGCCAGACAGGCGCGCACGGCGTCGTCCAGTTCGTCGGAGGGGGCGTCGAGTTCGGGCGTGAGCAGCCTGACGCCCTCCTCGGCCTGCCCGATGTTCCGCAGCGAACTGGACAGCTGGATCCTGGCCCGGCGGCCGCGGTAGCCGTCCAGGCCGAGCGCCAGCGCCTCCCGGTACAGCGGGACCGCCTTGTCCGAGTGGCCCGTCGAGTCCCAGGCGCAGGCCCGTTCGAAGGGGCCCAGCGGGCTGTCCTCGGGCAGCTCGGCGACCAGGGCGTCGATCACCGCGCGGAAGTCCGCGGCGTCCGCCTCGGCGTAGTCGTCGAAGGCCGCCCACGCGGCGGCCATGCGCGCTTCCCAGCCCTGCGTGCTCACGCTTCCTCCTCGTCCCGGCTCTCAGGCCGACCACCTTCGCACATGCGCGCCGGAACGGGCAGCGGTTTTCGCGTGGTCGCGGAGGGGGCCCGTGGTGCCGTTGAGCACGGGGCACTGCGGAGCCGTAGGGAGGGGCAGGGCCCTCGTGGGGTCTTCAGCGGCACGGCGGGAACGACCGGAGGAATTCATGAGGTGGACGCGCGAGAATCTGGCGGCCGGTGCGGCCGTCGCCCTGCTGGTGCTGACCGGCTGCGGCGGGTCGGGCGGGCCGGGCGACGCCCAGGACAAGGTCCCGGCGACCGCGACCGGCAGCCTGGAGGACCTGGCGGCGAACGTGCGCTGCAAGCCGAGCATCCAGACCGACGCCGACGAGATCCGCCAGGGCGTCTGCGAGAACGCCGACGGCCGGTTCGTCCTCGCGACCTTCGCCACCGACCGAGGGCAGCGCGACTGGCTCAACGACGCCAAGGACTACGGCGGCCACTACCTCGTGGGCCGCAAGTGGGTCGCCGTCGGCGACGACGGAGTGGTCGAGGCGCTGCGCGGCAGACTCGGCGGCGAGGTCGAGATCGGGGTCGATCACCGCGCCCATGCCGGCCACGGCGGCTGAGCCGCACCTGGCGTACACGCCGAAGGCCGGTGGCGGGATGTTCGCCACCGGCCTTCTTCTGCGGGCCACCCGCTCAGCGGGTCACTAACACCTCCGGCCGCTGTTGACGCAGTTGGCGATCTTCTTCGCCAGGCCGCCGGTCGTGATGCTGATGAAGTCGTCGTGGTCGGTGGCCGGCTTGTGGAGCTGCTCCGGGAAGCCGTCCACCGCGTAGGCGTTCTTGACCTGGCCGTTCTGGACGACCGGCCGCGGAACGCTGTACACGAGACGCATCGTCAGCTGCGGGATCGCCTTGAAGCCGTTCTGGCAGTTGCCGCCTGCGTCGGCGAAGGCCACGTGCGTGCGGTGGTTGGCGCTGTCGATGTTCTGGCCGTCCCAGCAGCTCTGGAAGGCGAACGTGCGGACCACCTTGCTGCCCTGCGGGCAGATCGGGTACTGCGTCGTGAGCTGCACCTTGTTCTCGAAGCCGGTGCAGCTCCAGTGCGCGTTGGCGTTCGCCAGGCCGTTGGTGGTGGTCTTGGCGTCACCGGTGATGATGCGCAGGAACTGCGGCATCGCGACGACCTTGCTGGTCGGGCTGCCGACGTACCGGATCTGGGCCTGCTGGGCGACCAGGATCTTGCCGACGTTGCCTTCCTTGCCGCCGCCGTCCCGGTTCTGGTCGAATTCCTGCGTACCGTCCTGCAGACGCAGCACCGGCCAGTAGTACGCCGACAGGTCGTTCTTGTTCCGGCAGCTGGTCCCGCCCTGCAGGAAGTTGTTGTTGTCGGAGAACGCGTTGATCTTCTGGTTGCCGATGTAGTCGTGCGTGTGGTGGGCGCCGTTGGTGACGCCGGGGGCCACGATCACGTTGTCGGTGTTGCGGTTGCCGTTCGCGTTGACCCCGCACCTGGTGGTGAAGGTACCGGTGGAGGCGTTGCGGGTCCGGCGCGGTTTGGCCGGGACGTTCGGCCGGACCTTCGTGATGTCGACGAAGTCCGCCGCGGACGGGCCGTTGCCGGCCTGACCGCCGTTGCCCTGCTGCTGCCCGTTGTTCTGGCCGCCTTGCTGTTGGCCGTTGCCCTGCTGCTGCCCGCCTTGCTGCTGCCCGCCCGCGTTGGTCTGGGCCTGGTCGGCGGCGGTCCCGGTGCACGCTGCCAGACCGTCGAGCGAGGACGGCGCGCTGGCGCCCACCCGCCTGAAGTCGATCTTGATCCGGTCGATGACCGCGACCCGCTTGTCCTTGAGCGGACCGAGGATCGCGTTCTGCACGAAGCCGGCGTCGTTCGCCTGCGCCTGGCGCGTCGAGGCCAGCCGGGCGTACGCCTCGGTGACCTGCTTGTCGAGGGTTGCCAGCTCCCTGTCGACGTTCGACTTCGCCGCGCTCGGAACGCTGGTCAGCCGCTGGCCGACGTCCGGGCAGGTGATGGTGGCCACCTGGGCGGCAGCCGCCTTGGTGGTGTTCTGCGCGTTCGTCTCGTGCGCCGAGGCGTAGTAGTTCGCCCAGACCAGCCCGCCCCCACCGAGCGCTAGGGCCGCGGATGCGGCTATGGCCTTGGTGGCCAGCGGCGTACGGCGTTTTCTCGTGTTGCGTCCCATGGAACTCCTCTGACTTCCTTTCGGGGCGGAGGCGCCCGACAGGGGTGAAGCGGCTCCCTCCCATACGCAAGGGGCCCGTGAGGTGTTCAGAAACCCCTGAAAAACTTGCAAGTTCATGAGGCGATTTCGGGCAAGAGGCGCAGAAGACCTGGTTTCAGCGGGAGTTGAGTGGGGTAGACCACCCGGAATTTGAATCTGGTTCAGTGCCCGGGGTGCGGCGCATCCCCCCCGCATCCCCCGCGGTCCCACGCATGGTCGACGACCCTGATCCAAATAGGGGAGGACGGCCAGAACCCGGCGAGTGTCGTCGCCGGAAACCTCCGGGCCGAGTTTCACGAAGATGTCGGAGGTGTGTTCGGCGATCGCCCGTTCCGTGGCGACGAGCGGGGCGGCGATCGCGAAGTTCGAGCGGCCCTGTGCCATCAGTTCCAGCACTTCCAGCTCACGGGGCGTCAGACGGGCCGGCGACCGGTCGTCCGCCGCGTGCCGTGACAGCAGTTGCCGGATCACCTGCGGGTCCATGGCGGTGCCGTCCCCCCCCCGCGACCCGCCGTAGGGCGTCGACGAACCGTTCGCGTTCCAGCATGCCCGCGGCCCGCGCGCAGGTCAGTGGGGCGCCCATCCGCCCGGGGGGTGTAGCCGGCACCACCTTCCGGGGTGGGCGGTCACAGCCCGAGCAGTCTCGCCTCGACGGCGGGGTCGAGGCCCACCGCCGGCCGGCCGGGCCGCTGCGGCGCGGTGCTGCCGATGCCCCGCAGCCAGCTCCAGGTGTCGGCCACGGTCTCGGTGACGGGACGGCACCGCAGCCCCGTCGCGACGGCCCGCGACACGTCTGCGGCGTGCAGGGCGTCGTGCAGGTCGCTGCCCGGTGGCACCCACACGGGCAGCTGCGTCCAGGGCTCGACGCCCGCGTCGAGGACGGCCTCCGGGGTTGTCCAGCGCAGCTCGGCCGCCGCACCGGTGACATCCACGCACGCCTCCAGGAGCCCGCCCATGGTGGCGTGCCCCTGCGGACCCATCAGGTTGCAGGGCCCGCTCAGCCCCTGCGTGACCGCCCCGAGGATCCACTCGGCGAGGTCGCGGACGTCGACGTACTGGAGGGGGAGGTCCCGCGGGCCCGGCGCCAGGACCGGGCCGCCGCGGGCGATCCGGGTCAGCCACCACGGCAGCCGCCCGACGTTCTCGTACGGCCCGAGGATCAGCCCCGCCCGCACGAGCACCGAGCGGTCCGCGCCGAAGGTGTCCAGCGCGGCCAGCTCACCGCCCCGCTTGTCCCGCGGGTACTCGGTCGTCCCGGCGTCCGCCGCGGTGCCCTCCACCAGCGGCGCGTCCTCGGTGTACCCGGCGGGCGGGGCCCACGCGTACACCGAGCAGCTGGACACATACA
This sequence comes from Streptomyces caeni, assembly GCF_042678285.1. Taxonomy (NCBI): domain Bacteria; kingdom Bacillati; phylum Actinomycetota; class Actinomycetes; order Kitasatosporales; family Streptomycetaceae; genus Streptomyces; species Streptomyces caeni. Next base: position 26,425 of record NZ_JBHUDX010000071.1, on the reverse strand, counting down.
CATACCGTCCGGCGCGGCCGGTGAGCAGCCGGGCGGCCTCGTGCACCGCGCGGGGCGCGGCCGACCAGGTGTCGACGACGGCGTCCCACTCGCCCCCGGCCAGCGCCGCGAGCCCACCGGGCGCGGTGCGGTTCCCCCGCAACGCCCTCACCCCGGGCGGGGGCCGGCGCCGCCCCCGGTTGAGGACCGTCACCTCCCAGCCCCGCCCGAGCGCCGCCTCCACGACGGCCCGCCCCGCGAACTCCGTACCGCCCAGCACCAGGAGCCTCATGCCACGACTGTGCCCGCACGGACGGTGGGGCGGAACCCGGATCTGCTCACAGGAGACTCCGCGGCCGGCGCGGCGTGGCTCACCGCCCGGACGGCGGGGCGTACCGGTGGGCCCCCGCGCCGCACGGTCCAAACCGCCGTGCGGCGCTCGGCGCCGAGCTTGCGCCGCGGCCGGGCGACGCGGACGTCGGCGGTCCGCCCGTCGCCCACCTGCCCGTAGCCCCGACTCCCGGTCGAACTCGTGGTGCCGGCGGAAGACCGGCTTGTGCACCGTTCGGACGCCTCCCGGGACCGTTCCGCCCCGGCAGCGCGAGGGGGCGCCCACCCCACGGGCGGACGCCCCCGACGGCGGGTGGATCAGACCCGGCCGGCCTTCTCCAGGGCCGTGCAGCAGGTGTCGACGAGCAGACGGGTCACCACGTACGGGTCGACGTTGGCGTTCGGACGGCGGTCCTCGATGTAGCCCTTGCCGTCCTTCTCGACCTGCCACGGGATGCGGACCGAGGCGCCGCGGTTGGAGACGCCGTACGAGTACTCGTTCCACGGGGCGGTCTCGTGCAGGCCGGTGAGCCGGTCGTCGATGCCGGCGCCGTAGTTCTTGACGTGGTCCATCGGCTTGGAGCCCTCGCCGAGCGCCTCGCAGGCGGTGATGATCGCGTCGTAGCCCTCGCGCATCGCCTTGGTGGAGAAGTTGGTGTGCGCGCCCGCGCCGTTCCAGTCGCCCTTGACCGGCTTCGGGTCGAGGGTGGCGGAGACGCCGAAGTCCTCGGCGGTGCGGTACAGCAGCCAGCGGGCGACCCACAGTTGGTCGGCGACCTCGAGCGGGGCCAGCGGGCCGACCTGGAACTCCCACTGGCCGGGCATGACCTCGGCGTTGATGCCGGAGATGCCCAGGCCCGCCTTCAGGCAGTTCTCCAGGTGCGCCTCGACGACCTCGCGGCCGAAGATCTCGTCGGCGCCGACACCGCAGTAGTAGCCGCCCTGCGGGGCCGGGAAGCCGCCCTCCGGGAAGCCGAGCGGGCGCGAGCCGTCGAAGAAGGTGTATTCCTGCTCGATGCCGAAGACGGGCTCCTGCGCGGCGAACTTCCCGGCGACCTCCGCCAGCGCGGCACGCGTGTTGGACGGGTGCGGGGCCAGGTCCGTGTCGAGGACCTCGCACAGCACCAGGATGTCGTCGCCGCCGCGGATCGGGTCGGGACAGGAGAAGACCGGCTTGAGCACGCAGTCCGAGGAGTGGCCCTCGGCCTGGTTCGTGGAGGACCCGTCGAAGCCCCAGACGGGCAGCTCCCCACCCGTGGCCGTCTTGAAGGAGTCCGCCAGGATCTTCGTCTTGGAACGGAGTTTGGCCGTCGGCTCGGTGCCGTCGATCCAGATGTACTCAGCCTTGAAGGTCACGGGCCACATCCTTCGGGGGTGGGTCTCGACGTGCGGTCGACGTCGTTGCGGGTGCGCGGCGCGGCGCGGCGGCAGCGGGGCGCCGGGCGCTGCCGGGCAGCCTGGCAACAGGCGATTTCTCGGCCATTGCCCGTCTGTGAATGCGGTGTTACCTGGTGCTGGTGTGCCGCACTGAACGCGGTGAGGCGAACGGCCCGGACGGCAGAGGCGTGCACGGCGGCCGTGGGGCGGGCACGGGTGTGCGCCCGAGCGCCGCCGCGCTGCGCTCGGGCGCACCTGCCGGTCCTGCTGCCCGTGGCCGCGGGCAGCAGGACCCCTAAGCCGCGGGCGTCACCCCACCTTCTCGATCAGAGCCCGGCGGATCAGGAACTTGCTGGGCTCGCGGACCTGCTCGAAGGCCGCGTTGTTGAGCAGCACACAGCTGCCGGAGACCGATGTGACGGTGACCGTCGTGGACTTGTTGTTGTCCAGGTTGGTGACCTTCAGCCTCGTGCCCGACGGGAACTGGTCACTGGACGCGGCCGGGGCACCGCTCTCGCCGGAGAGCGTCACGGCCGAGCCCTTGCAGACCTGCTGACCGGTGGCGCTGCCGGCGTTGCCCGCCGGCGCCGTCGTCGCGGGGGTGGAGGTGGCGGCCTGCGAGCCCTGGGGGTCCTGAGCCGACCCCCCGGCCTGCGCGCCGCCGCCGGCCTGCGCCGATCCGCCCGGCTGTACCGACTCCCCGACCTGGCAGCCGGACGCCTCCTGCTTGCGCCTGATCTCGGCGACGACCGCCTCCCGGTTGGCGATCCGCGCCGCCGACTGGGCGTCCGGGGCGGCCTTCTGCGCGGCGATGAACGACTCGTTGTTGCCGAGTGCGGTGGCCAGTCCCTGGCAGACCGTCGAGTCGGACGCGTTCTGCACATTGGCCGCGTCCGAGGTGGCCGCGAGGGCGAAGGCCCCACCGCCGGCCACGGCGACGGCGCTGACCAGCAGCGCGAGCTTCTTCTTGGGACTGAGGGTTCTCCTACGCGACATGCGCGCCTCCTGACCCCGGCCGCCCTCCCGGACGGCCGGACGACATGCGTACGCCGCTATGTACGAGATGCCGAACGATGGTGCTCACGGGTCCCGGGAGCCGATGACGTAACGTGCATCACACGGACGGTGCGGCTCAGCGTGTCAGGGCGTCCCGTACCGCCTCGTCCGTGCGCGCGACGACGGCCGTACCGTCATCGGCGGTGATGATCGGCCGCTGGATCAGCCGGGGGTGCTCGGCGAGCGCACGCACCCAGCGGTCACGGCTCGCGTCGTCCCGCGCCCACTCCTTCATGCCGAGCTCCTTGGCGACGGCCTCCGCGGTGCGTGTGATGTCCCACGGTTCGAGCCCGAGCCGCGTCAGCACGTCGCGAATCTCGTCCTCGCTCGGAACCTCCTCCAGATAGCGGCGCACGGTGTACTCGGCGCCCTCGGCGTCGAGCAGACCGATCGCGCTGCGGCACTTGGAACAGGCCGGGTTGATCCAGATCTCCATGCCCGTCACGGTAGTCGACACGCGTCGCCGGCCCCGCTCACACCCTGTCCCCGCCTCCTGCAGCCCGCACCCGGCCGTCGGTTCTGTTCGATTTATCGCCGTCTTGCGCCCCTTCCGTCCCAGCTGCGGTGACGCTGCGCCAATTTCCTTGCTGACCTGGACCTTTGACGGATCCTTCGGACTCCCGGGATGTCAGTGCCCGGCAGTAGACTGGAGGCAGTGTTCGAGGGAGTTGACGGGACGTCCGGACCTCTCCCTGACCGCGACAGGAGGATGCCTGTGCCCGCTGCCGCAACCAAGCCGAAGCCGACCCAGTCCACCGCCCGCCGGCCGGTCCCGATGGAGCTGCCGTACGCGCCGATGACGAAGCGACCGCTTCCGCCGGGGCGGCCGCGTGACTGGTACGTCACGCACAACCGGCGACTCAAGGCGATGCGTCTCGCCATCGCGCTGCTCGACTCCGGGGTGTACATGCCGAACCAGGCGCGCAACGAGACGATACGGAGCACGGCGGAGCTGATCGGGGTTCATCCGCCGTCGGACACGACCTGCCACATGGTGCGGGCGCTCATGCGGTACAGCCGCTGAGCCGTGACGCCGGGTGCCCCGCCGCTCCGGGGCATCCGGCGCCTTTCGGTTCCGCCGCTCCCGCCGCCCGCGGGCCCGGGAGCCGGCCGCTTCCGTTCCCCGTCACCCGAAGTGCCGTATCCGGCATGCGCTCCCGCCCCGGCCCGGCCTTCACTGGAACCATCGAGGGACGACGGGAGCAGCGATGGCACGGCACGGCATGCGGGACACGGCGCGGGGCTTCGGGGCGGTCGTCGTGGCGGCCGCCGCGCTCTGTGGCTGCTCCGGCGACGGCAGCCCCTCCGGGAACGCCTCCCAGGCGGCCTCCGCGGCGGCCTCCGCCGCCGCCTCCCTCGCCTCGCAGGCGTCGAGCGCGCTGGCCTCCGCGACCGCCGAGGCCGGTCGCCGGCTCGACGAGATCAAGGGCGGCGCGGACGCCAAGGGCGACGTCAGGGCCGGTACGACGTCCACCGATGCCGACGGGCGGAGCGCCGCGGAGATCACCGTCACCAACCCGACGAAGCAGACCAGGACCTACGTCGTCCAGGCCGACTTCCGAGACAGCGACGGCAATCTCCTCGACACGGTCGTGGTGACGGTCGACGACGTCGCCGCCGGCGCGTCGAAGAACGCCACCGCGGTCAGCCATCGCAAGCTCTTTGGCCACGTCACCGTCGATGTCGCCCGAGCTGTCCGGTACTGACCCGGTGACCGGCTCCTGTACGCCGTGGCCGGGCCCGCGGCCTCCGCGTCCGTACTCGTCGCGCTCGGGCCCGCGTCCCACGGGACCGCCGGCCCCGCGTCCGAGCGCGGGCCCCGCGCACCCGCGGCCGACGGCCCGCTGAGGCGGGCCGCGGGTCACAGGAGGAAGGGCAGGTCCACCACCGGGGCGACACAGGCGGTGCATCCGATGGCGACGAGCGCGGCGAACGTCAGGGCCCTGGCGGGGCTGGAGGCCGCCGGGCCGGCGGCTCCACAGGGAAACCTTGAGCGTCCGGCGCAACCTCGCGTACCGGCGGGGCCTGGCGGGCGATCGCGAACGCACGGCCGAGGAGTTCGCCGGTGCGGCGCCGGACGCGGAGCGCGCGCTCGGCGCCGGCCGTCCGACCGCGCCGACGTACCGCGTCGACCTGGCCTTCTGGCGCGGACTCCCCGGTGGCCCGGCCACCGCGCCGGCCGGTCCGGCCGCTCTGCAGCCATGATCGAGACGGTGCTCGGCGTGGAGTACCCGCGAGCCCTGCGGACCCGGCAGCAGCGGGCGGAGCTCCTGGAAATCTCCGGTGACGGTGACGGTCCGACCGCCCTGCTCGCCGCTCTGCCGGCCGACATGATCCGGGTCCAGGGCAGTGACCACCCGCGCACCCGTGAGGCCGCCCGGGCGCTGGCGAACCCGCCGCGGCCAGGCGTCCTGAACCCCGAGCGGTGCCCGGCTCCTGGCGGGAAGAGCGGGTGCGCACCACGAAAGGCATGGTCCTCGACACCACCTGCCGCAAGGCCCGGGGATCCGGCCAGATACCCCAGGGGGTATTTTTTTATATACCCAGGGGGGTATCCTGGGTGCCCGTAAGGGACAGACCTCACGAAAGGGCAATGTGCCATGTGCCAGCGCACTGTGTGCCGCACCTGCGGCAAGTACACCTACTCCGGCTGCGGCCAGCACGTCGACCAGGTCCTGGCGGGCGTGCCGGCCTCCCAGCGCTGCCAGTGCAGCGCGGAGCAGCGGAACTCCGGCGGGTTCTGGTCGCGGCTCGGCCGCCGCTGAAGGACGGGGCGCCCGAAGGGCGGGGGGCGTCCGGCCCGGAGATCCGGCCGCTCAGTCCTCCGTCCCCGGCGCACCCCAGACGGGGAACCAGCGGGAGAGGTCTTCCTCGATCCGCAGGTCGTTCTTGAGCAGAGCGGCCAGCTGAAGTTCCAGGGCGTTGTCGCGCTTCTGCCGGCCGGGCAGCGGGCACATCGGGTAGAACGTGCCGCGCTTGTACAGATACACCAGGGCGAGCCGCCGCCCGCCCTCGTCCCGGAAGCCGGCCACCGAGCACAGCAACTGGGGGCCGAAACCGTTCGCCTCCATCGCGCTGTTCACCGCGTGCAGATCGTTGACCAGGTCGGTCAGCTGGTCGGGTGCGCGGCGTGACACCAGCCAGGAGTAGCCGTACTCGTCCCGCCGGAGTTCGACGGGCTCTCCCGTGCGGTCCGTGTCCGCGTCCAGGAGCGCCTGCACCTCGCGGTGCGCCTGGGTGAACGCGCCGCCCTCGACGGTGGCGAAGCAGACCGCGCCGGTCCCGGTCGGAGTGAACCCGGCGCCGGCCTCCAGCGTGATGGCCGCCGACGGCAGCGCGAAGAGCCGGTCGAGGTCGGGCGCCACCGGTTTCGTACGACCGAGCAGGATGTCCAGCAGTCCCATCCGCTCAGCCCGCCTTTCCCGGCGCCGCCGCCTCACCCAGCTCCGTCGAGATCCGCGCGAGCTGATCGAGCCGCTGCTCCAGGCTCGGGTGGGTGGAGAAGAGGCGGGAGATGCCGGGTTCGGCGCCGAACGCCGGGGTGATGTAGAAGGCGTTGAACGCCTGGGCCGTGCGCAGGTCCCTCGTCGGGATGCGGGCGATGTCCCCGGTGAGCTTGGTCAGCGCGGACGCCAGAGCCGAGGGCCGCCCGGTGAGCTGTGCCGCGGCACGGTCGGCGGCCAGCTCCCGGTACCGGGACAGGGCCCGGATCAGCAGGAAGCTGATCGCGTAGACGATCGCGGAGATCCCCATCACGGCGCCGAAGACGGCGACGGTGTTCTGGTCCTTGCGTCCCCGCCCTCCGAAGAGCTCCGAGTAGAACGCGAACCGGACGACCAGCCCGGCGATCACTCCGAGGAACGAGGCCACCGTGATCACGGCGACGTCCTTGTGCGCCACGTGCGACAGCTCGTGCGCGAGCACGCCCTCCAGTTCCTCGGGCTCCAGCCGCCGCAGCAGACCGGTGGTCACGCACACCACGGCATGATCGGGGCTGCGGCCGGTCGCGAAGGCGTTCGGCATCTCCATGTTCGAGACGGCGACGAGCGGCTTGGGCATGTCCGCCACGGCGCACAGCCGGTCGACCACACCGTGCAGCTGCGGATACTCCTCCGGCTCCACGATCCGCCCGTGCATGGCGTACAGCGCGATCCGGTCGGAGAACCAGTACTGCGCGCCGAGCACCGCCGCCGCGATCACCACGACCAGCACCCAGGACTTCAGCAACGCGATCAGCGCGGCGACGAACGCCACGTACAGCAACCCGAGCAAGAACAGCGTGACCGTCATCCGTACGGTCAGCCCCCGATCGCTCCGGAACCGGCTCCGCATCCTGCATCACCCCGCAGTAGGCCGCAGCACTCGTCCCTCCCATTGTGCGCCCGCCCCCCGCCCATGGGCCGGTCCCGAACGGCCCCATGGCAGGCAAAGAGTCCCTGAGTCCCTGGGACGAGTGACCCTTCCGCGGCCGGAACTCCACCGGCCCGCGACGCGACG
>NZ_JBHUDX010000071.1:0-19139 GCF_042678285.1 Streptomyces caeni | reverse complement strand
CCGGGTGAGAGCTACCGGAGCGGCCGGCTCACACGTCGAAGTAGAGCTCGAACTCGTGCGGGTGCGGACGCAGCTGCAGCGGGGCGATCTCGTTGGTGCGCTTGAAGTCGATCCACGTCTCGATCAGGTCGGCGGTGAAGACGTCGCCCTGGAGGAGGAACTCGTGGTCGCTCTCGAGCGAGTCGAGGACGGCCGGCAGGGAGGTCGGGACCTGCGGGACGCCCGCGTGCTCCTCGGGAGCCAGCTCGTACAGGTCCTTGTCGATCGGCTCGGCCGGCTCGATCTTGTTCTTGATGCCGTCCAGGCCCGCGAGCAGCAGGGCGGAGAAGGCCAGGTACGGGTTGCCGGAGGAGTCCGGGGCGCGGAACTCGACGCGCTTGGCCTTCGGGTTCGAGCCCGTGATCGGGATACGCATGGCGGCGGAGCGGTTGCGCTGCGAGTACACCAGGTTGACCGGCGCCTCGAAGCCCGGAACCAGGCGGTGGTACGAGTTCACCGTCGGGTTGGTGAAGGCCAGCAGCGACGGGGCGTGCCTGAGGATGCCGCCGATGTAGTAGCGGGCGGTGTCCGACAGGCCCGCGTAGCCGGCCTCGTCGTAGAACAGCGGGTCGCCGTTGCTCCACAGGGACTGGTGGACGTGCATGCCCGAGCCGTTGTCGCCGAAGATCGGCTTCGGCATGAAGGTCGCGGTCTTGCCGTTGCGCCAGGCGACGTTCTTCACGATGTACTTGAAGAGCTGGAGGTCGTCGGCGGCGGCGAGCAGCGTGTTGAACTTGTAGTTGATCTCGGCCTGGCCGGCGGTGCCCACCTCGTGGTGCTGGCGCTCGACCTTCAGCCCGGCCCGCTCCAGCTCCAGGGAGATCTCGGCACGCAGGTCGGCGAAGTGGTCGACCGGCGGGACCGGGAAGTAGCCGCCCTTGTAGCGGACCTTGTAACCGCGGTTGTCCTCCAGCGCGCCGGTGTTCCAGGCGCCCGCCTCGGAGTCGATGTGGTAGAAGGACTCGTTCGCGCTGGTCGCGAAGCGCACGCTGTCGAAGACGTAGAATTCCGCCTCGGGGCCGAAGTACGCGGTGTCGGCGATGCCGGTGGAGGCGAGGTAGGCCTCGGCCTTCTTCGCCACGTTGCGCGGGTCACGGCTGTACTGCTCGCCGGTGATCGGGTCGTGGATGAAGAAGTTGATGTTCAGCGTCTTGTCGCGGCGGAAGGGGTCGACCCGGGCGGTCGACAGGTCCGCGCGCAGCGCCATGTCGGACTCGTGAATGGCCTGGAAACCACGGATCGACGATCCGTCGAAGGCCAGCTCGTCGTCCGGGTCGAACGCCTCGACAGGCACCGTGAAGTGCTGCATCACGCCCGGCAGGTCGCAGAAGCGGACGTCGACGAACTTGACGTCCTCGTCCGCGATGAACTTCTTGGCCTCGTCGGCGTTCTGGAACATCCAGCTCCTCCTACTCCCGACCGTTCCTGACCGGGGTGGTAGTTCTTCGTGCGGCCAGTGCGGTGGCACACGCTGGCCCCGACAATAGGGACGGAGGATTTCTCAAGCGTGACCCGTTTGTTTCTCCCAGGTTAACCGGTGCGCGTCACAGTCACCCCGCGTCCCTGCCCGCCGGGAGGCGCGCAGTACCGTGGACGGGTGGACAACAGGCAAGCAATCGGATCGTGGCTCTCCGGTCCCCGCGCGGCCATGGAAGAGGCCGGGGCGGACCTCGGATACCGGGGACAGCAGCTCGGTCTGCCCGAGCAGGGACCGGGCTCGATCGCCCGCCCCGGCCGCCGCCTCGGCGCCCTCGCCGTCGACTGGGGCCTGTGCCTCTTGATCGCATACGGTCTGATCACGGACGGCTACGACCAGGCCACGGGTAACTGGGCGCTGCTCATCTTCTTCGTGCTGGGCGTCCTGACCGTCGGCACGGTCGGCTTCACACCCGGCAAGCGCCTGTTCGGCCTGCGGGTGGTCGGGGTGGAGACGGGCCGGGTGGCGCCGCTGCGCGCCCTCGCCCGCACCGTGCTGCTGTGCCTGGCGGTTCCGGCCCTGATCTGGGACCGCGACGGCCGGGGCCTGCACGACCGGGTGGCGAAGACGGTCGAGATCCGCATCTGAGACCGCATCCGAGACCCGGGCGGAGCGCTCCGTCAGGGGCGCGGGGAACTGCGCGGGCAAGCCCGGGCCGGCCCGCAGTGGCGGATGCCGCCGCACCCCATGACATGCCGGGTCTCGGGAAGCCGCGGGGGCACCCCGTCAGGGGGCGCGGGGGAACTGCGCGAGCAACCTTCGTCGGCCCGCGGCGGCCGATGCCATCGCACCCCATGACATGCCGCGGGGCCCGGGGAGCCGCCACAGCTCCCCGGGCCCCGAACCGTCCGGCTCAGCCCGGCGGCAGCGTCACCGCAGGCGACCGCCCCGCGGCATACGCATCCCCTTGGGCAGCGGCCCCTTCGGCAGCGGCATGTTGCTCATCAGGTCGCCCAGCGCGCGCAGCCGGTCGTTGGTCGCGGTCACCTGCGGGCCGGTGAGCACCCGAGGGAACTTCAGCATCGTGGTACGGAGCTTCTTCAGCTCGACCTGGCCCTCGTCGTTGCCGACGACCACGTCGTGCACCGGCACGTCCGCGACGATGCGCGCCATCTTCTTCTTCTCGGCGGCCAGCAGGCTCTTCACCCGGTTCGGGTTGCCCTCGGCGACCAGCACGATGCCCGCCTTGCCGACCGCGCGGTGCACCACGTCCTGGCTGCGGTTCATCGCCACCGCCGGCGTGGTGGTCCAGCCGCGTCCGATGTTGTCCAGGACCGCCGCGGCGGCGCCCGGCTGGCCCTCCATCTGCCCGAAGGCGGCATGCTCGGCCCGGCGTCCGAAGACGATCGCCGTCGCGAGGAAGGCGAGCAGGAAGCCGAGAATGCCTAGATAAACGGGGTGACCGAGCAAGAAACCGATCGCGAGGAAGACACCGAAGGTGACGATTCCGACAGCCGCGAGCACAAGACCGATCTTCGGATCGGCCCTGCGGGTCATCTTGTAGGTCAGGGCGATCTGCTTCAGTCGCCCCGCGTTCGCAGCGTCCGCTGCGGTTTCCTTCCTCGCCATGGCACGAAGTCTACGTGTCCCGGAAGGCGGCGACGACGGCAGTGCCCGACGGGGAGCGGGCGCCCGGCCGGCGGAGGAAACCGGAGGGGGGAGGGGAGGGAGCGGTGGGGTCGCTCCGCGGGGGTGAGCGGTGACCTGCGGCTTACGAACGTGAGGACACGGCGTCGAGCATGCGCTGCGCCTCCATGCGGTCCTTGGCGCGGCGGCGGTCCTCCAGGACGGAGGTCCAGGCGTTGCGGCGGGCGGTCCGCTGACCGCCGCTCATGAGCAGTGACTCAATGGCACGCAGTGCATCGGTGAACGAAGGAATCGCGGTGGCGCGAACGGGCGCGGCCTGCATGGTGGAGGTCCCCCCTCGGGTAGGCGGCGGCTGTGGACCCAGGCGGTACGTGACGTATGACCAGGGTCACTGTTTGGTGTTACCAGGGCGTGACCGACCGGTCAAACGCCGATGAAGCCTCGCCGTGCGGCCCCGGAACGCGACGCGGCCCCGCCGACGCCCGCTAGCTGCGGGGACGGTCGGGACCGCGTCAACTGGTCATGCTCGGCCGGGAGTTGCCTGTGTGCGGATTCACACGCGGGAACTGGCACGCAGTGCCATGCGCCCTGTGCGGGGCGGGTCAGACCGCCTGTGAGGCGATGTACGCGCCACCCCGCTGCGGAGCAGCCGACCGGCGCTGTTCGACAGCCATCCCGTACAGCCGTCCGGCGCGGTACGAGGAACGGACCAGCGGGCCGGACATGACACCGGAGAAGCCCATCTGCTCGGCCTCCTCCTTCAGCTCGACGAACTCCTGCGGCTTGACCCAGCGCTCCACCGGGTGGTGGCGCACCGAGGGGCGCAGGTACTGCGTGATGGTGACCAGCTCGCAGCCCGCGTCGTGCAGCTGCCGCAGCGCCTCGACGACCTCCTCGCGGGTCTCGCCCATGCCGAGGATGAGGTTCGACTTCGTGACCAGACCGTAGTCGCGGGCGGCGGTGATGACCTTCAGGGAGCGGTCGTAGCGGAAGCCGGGGCGGATGCGCTTGAAGATCCGCGGGACGGTCTCGACGTTGTGGGCGAAGACCTCCGGGCGGGCGGAGAATACCTCTTCGAGCTGCTCGGGGACCGCGTTGAAGTCGGGGGCGAGCAGCTCGACCTTGGTGTGCCCGCCCTCACGGTCCGCGGTCTGCCGGTGGATCTCGCGGACCGTCTCCGCGTACAGCCAGGCGCCGCCGTCCTCGAGATCGTCCCGCGCCACCCCGGTGATCGTGGCGTAGTTCAGGTCCATGGCGACCACCGACTCGCCCACGCGGCGGGGCTCGTCGCGGTCCAGCGCCTCGGGCCTGCCGGTGTCGATCTGGCAGAAGTCGCAGCGGCGGGTGCACTGGTCGCCACCGATCAGGAACGTCGCCTCGCGGTCCTCCCAGCACTCGTAGATGTTGGGGCAGCCGGCTTCCTGGCAGACCGTGTGCAGGCCCTCGCTCTTCACCAGGTTCTGCATCTTCGTGTACTCGGGACCCATTTTCGCCCGGGTCTTGATCCACTCGGGCTTGCGCTCGATGGGGGTCTGGCTGTTGCGGACCTCCAGGCGCAGCAACTTGCGTCCGTCGGGTGCGACTGCGGACACATCGGCTCCCTGTAGCTTCGATTCTTCGGCGTACACCAGCGTACGCCCGTGATGTGTACGGTCCCGCCTGCGGGGCGAGCCGGGGCGGCGGGGGTGCGTCCCCCCTCGGCTACGCCGTCGCCCGCTCGACCTCCCGCGGCTTGAGCTCCGCGTTCTCCAGCACGTCCCGCAGATGCCGTTCCGCCACCGGAAGCACCTGGGCGATGGTCACGTCCCGGCCCAGCTCGTTGGCCAGGGACGTGACGCCGGCGTCCCGGATGCCGCAGGGGATGATCCGGTCGAACCACGCGTTGTCGGGGTTCACGTTCAGAGCGAAGCCGTGCATCGTGACCCCCTTGGCGACGCGGATGCCGATCGCCGCGATCTTGCGGTCCTCGCGCCGCTGGCCCGCGTTGGAGGGCGCGTACTCCGGGCCGTTCAGCCGCGGGTCGAACTCGTCGTCGTGCAGGCGCGGGTCGAAGTCCAGGGAGAGCCCGCCGAAGGACGGGCGCTGCTCCACGGGGTCCCCCAGCACCCAGACGCCGCTGCGGCCCTCGACCCGGGTCGTCTCCAGGCCGAACTCCGCGCAGGTGAGGATCAGCGCCTCCTCCAGGCGGCGCACATGGGCGACGACGTCGACCGGGCGCGGCAGCTTCTGGATCGGGTAGCCCACCAGCTGGCCCGGGCCGTGCCAGGTGATCTTGCCGCCGCGGTCCACGTCGATCACGGGGGTGCCGTCCAGGGGGCGCTCGTCGTCCGCCGTGCGCCGGCCCGCCGTGTAGACCGGAGGGTGCTCGAGCAGCAGGCAGGTGTCCGGGATCTCGTCCGCGAAGCGGGCGGCGTGCACCCGGCGCTGCTCCTCCCAGGCCGCCTGGTAGTCGACGGCCTGCGCCCCGAACCCCATACGGACGAACCGCATCTCACTCACGGCAAGCGCCTCCCTAGAAGCTTCGTCAGGCGCGAAAGACGCCCACGCCACTGTACGTCCAGCCCAGGGAGCGGCACCGTCCGGTGCTGTTCGTCATCCCGGCCGCCCAATCCTCACACGATCGGATGAATGGACGCCGAAGGGTGCGACGATCTGCTCACTCTCCGCTACATTCACGCCGTCCATGAGGCCATAAGGGCTGTTCACAGGCGATCCGGGCACCGCGGCGACGCCGGGGGAGGCATCCGCCCCTCCCGGGGCGTCGTCGCGGTCCGAAAGTCAGGAGACCGCACCGCAGATGACGGAACGACCCGCGCAGCGCACCCCCAACCGACAGCTCGCCGCGCTCATTGCAGAAGCGGGGTTCTCCAACGCAGGTCTCGCCCGTCGCGTCGACCAGCTCGGCCTCGAACACGGGCTCGATCTCAGATACGACAAGACCTCCGTGACCCGATGGCTGCGCGGACAGCAGCCGCGTGGCACCACCCCCGCGCTGATCGCCGAGGTCTTCACCCGGCGGCTCGGCCGCCGGCTCACCGCGCAGGACCTCGGGCTCGACGCCTGCGCACCCGTCTACGCGGGCCTGGAGTTCGCCGCCACCCCTCAGGAGGCGGTCGACATTGTCAGCGGCCTGTGGCGCAAGGACTCGGGCAGCCACGCCGAGCTGCGCAAGATCGCCTTCACTCCGGCCGGGCTGGTCGTGCCCAGCAGGGACTGGCTGATCGGCCGGGCCGACGACCGGGTGAGCCGCTGCGAGGCCGCACCCCGCGTCCCGGCCCAGGGCCGGCCCGCGGTGCCCCGGCAGCGCGGCCAGTCGGAGCGCGGCCCCGGTCAGAAGGTCAGCGGCGGCGACGTCGCCGCGCTCCGCTCGGTCGGCGAGCTGTTCCGGGCCCTGGACCACGCCTACGGCGGCGGCCACGCCCGCCAGGCTCTCGTGCGCTATCTGGAGCACGAGGCCGAGCCGATGCTGCGCGGTACCTACGGCGAGCAGACGGGCCGCCGCCTGTTCGCGGCGGCCGCCGACCTCACCCGGCTCGCGGGCTGGACGTCGTACGACATCGCCGCGCACGGCCTCGCCCAGCGCTACTTCGTGCAGGCGCTGCGGCTCGCGCAGGCGGCCGGGGACCGGGCGTACGGGGCGTATGTGCTGGTCACGATGAGCCGCCAGGCCGTCTACCTCGGCCATGGCAGGGAGGCCGTGCAGCTCGCGCGGGTGGCGCAGCAGGGCGTCGGCACCTCGGCGCCGCCCGTCGTCCAGGCGCTGCTGCACTCCGTCGAGGCGCGCGGCCACGGCGTGCTCGGCGAGGTACGGGCGTGCACGGCCTCGCTCGTACGGGCCGAGCGGGCGCTGGAGTCCGCCCGGCCCGGCGACGAGGTCCCGTACTGGGCGCGCTTCTTCGACGAGGCGCAGCTCAGCGACGAGTTCGGGCACTGCCACCGGGATCTGCAGCAGTACCGCGCCGCGGTCCAGCACGCCGAGCGCTCGCTGCGGCTGCGGGCGCCCGGGTTCGCCCGCAGCCGGCTGTTCTGCCGGGTCGTGCTCGCCTCGGCGCGGCTCGGCCTCGGCGAGCTGGACACGGCCTGCCAGCTGGCCGCCGAGGCCGCCGGGCAGGCAGCGGACATGCGGTCGGCGCGTGCGGTCGAGTACGTACGGGACTTCGAACGCCGCCTGGAGCCGTACAAGGACGCGGCGCCGGTGCGGGGGTACCGCGACAAGGTCGCCGCGCTGCAGTGACCCTCGGGCTCCAGGCCCTCAGGCCGCGGTGGGCAGCGGCTCCCCGACGTGCATCGGGCCCGCGCCGAGATCGGCCAGAACGGCGGACGCGGCGCGGTGCCCGGAGTGCAGCGCACCCTGGACCGTGCTCGTGTCCCGGTGGTCGCCGCACACGTACAGCCCGGCCAGCAGCCGTACCGGCCGACGCAGGTCGTGCGGCGGCCGCATCGCCGGGACGGCCCGCGCGGTGTGGTGCACGGCGAGCGTCTCCCAGCGAACGGTCGAGGCGCCGTACAGACGCGCCAGATGGGCCCGTACGGCGCCGTCGACGTCGTCCGGGGGCGCGCCGAGCACGGTCGAGGAGACCAGGGTGCGGCCCGCGGGCGCACGGGAGGGGTCCACGCGGCTGACGACCGCGGTGTGCGCCACGGGACCGCCGCGGTCCGCGTCGAGCAGCAGCGACGCACCGGTCGACGGCGGCTCGTCCGTGGCGTGGTGGACGACGGTGACGGGATGGAAGTCCGGGACGCGCAGGCCGGGCAGCAGCTCGGCCGCGGTGTGCGCGCCGGTGGCCAGCAGTACGGCGCGGCAGCGGACCACGCCGTGCTCGGCGGTGGCCACCGAGGTGGTGGAGACCGACGTGACGCGGACCCCGGTGTGCACGCTCCCCGGCGGCAGCGCCCGCGCCAGCAGCTCCGGCAGGACCTCCGCCCCGCCCTCCGGCAGGCACAGCCGGCCGCTCGCGAAGGCGCGCAGCGCGAGGTCTGCGCAGCGGCTCGACGTGGTCAGCTCCGGGTCGCACAGCAGTGCGGCGAGCAGGGGGCGCAGAAAGCCGTCGACTGTGCGAGCGGGGATCCCCCGGGCGGCGAGGGCACGCCCGGCGGGCAGCTCGGGCCGGGTCAGCAGCCGTTCCACGGGCGTGGCGGAGATCCGGGCCAGTGCCGCACCGAGCCGGGCCTGGTCCACGGCCCCGCCGAGCGTGGTGCCGGGCCGTGCTCCCGCCGCCCTCGCCCGGACGGCGCGCGCCCGGGCCGGTCCGCTCCCCGCCAGGGGAGCGGAGGCCACCCGGGGGGCGCTCGCGAGGGCGCGTACCGCGTTCAGGGCGTTGCGTGCGCCCCCCGCGCTCCCTCCCATCAGGGCGCCCGCCCGATGGTGGCGCCCCTCGCTGTGCACCAGGACGCCGGGCGCGAAGGGACGCAGAACCAGTGCGCCGAGCCCCGGGGTCCGGCGCAGTTCGGGATATGCCGTCAAAGGCGTTGTCAGGAGCTGCCCGATCCGGTCGAGCCGGAAGCCGTCGACCTTGTCGGTCGACATGCGGCCGCCCACCCAGGGAGCGGCCTCCAGGACTACGGTGGTGATTCCTGCGCTGGTCAGCCGTTGGGCCGCCGCGAGACCGGCGACCCCGGCCCCCACGACGACGACGTCCGCCTGATTCACGGGCTCGTGCACGTGCCCCTCCTCGAGGTTGTGCGGCCGGTGCAGACGTCATGCCCCCAACCGGCTTGAGGAATACCCGAGTTCGGGACGAGCGTAGGTCCGTCCAAGGCCCGTGGAAGTCGCGCATGGACAGGGCACGGTCGCACAACGGTCGCACAGGGCCGGACACCGCAATTCCGCTCCGCCGTCGTGCTCGCCGGCTACCGCTCCAGCGCCGCCCGCAGCGACTCCTCGATCCCCGGGAACGCGAAGGAGAACCCGGACTCCAGCAGCCGCCGGGGCAGCACCCGCGCACTGCTCAGCACGTCCCCGGCCAACTCGCCCAGCGCGAGCCGCAGGACCGGCGCGGGCACCGGGAAGAGCGTCGGCCGGCGCAGCACCCGCCCCATCGCCGCCGTGATCTCACGGTTGGTCAGCGGCTGCGGAGCCGTCAGGTTGAACGGTCCGGACAGCCCCTCCCCGTCGATGAGATGGCGGATCGCCGCCACCTCGTCGTGCAGCGAGATGAACGACCAGTACTGCCGCCCGTCGCCCAGTCGCCCGCCGAGCCCCGCCTCGAAGAGCGGGAACAGCCGCCCCCAGGCCCCGCCCCCGCGGGCGACCACCAGCCCGGTCCGCAGGGACACCGTCCGTACGCCGGCCTCCCGCGCGGCGGCCGCGGCCCCCTCCCACTCCACGCACAACGACGGCAGGAACCCCTCCCCGGGCGGCGCCTCCTCGTCCACGGCCCGCTCCCCGGTGTCGCCGTAGTAGCCGATGGCGCTGCCGCTCACGAAGACGCGCGGCCGCTCGGCCAGGGAGGCCACGGCCTCCGCGAGCGCGGCCGTGCCCAGCACCCGGCTGTCGCGCAGCCTCTTCTTGTACGCGTCCGTCCAGCGGTGGTCGCCGACCCCGGCCCCCGCCAGGTTGACCACGGCGTCGCACCCGGCCAGACCGGCCGCGTCCACGTACCGCCCCTCCGGGTCCCAGCAGATCTCGTCCCTGCCCCGGGCCGCGCGGCGCACCAGACGCACCACCTGGTGCCCGTCGGCGGCCAGCGACCGCACCAGGGCACTTCCGACGAGGCCGGACGCGCCGGCCACAGCGATTCGGGAACGCTCCATGGTCTCATCCTGCCCGGCGCCGGCGCACGACGCCGGACGGCACCTCGGACGACCGGCCTAGAGTGACCCTCATGCCGGTTCCGTACATACGCCACGCCACCCCCGAGGACGAGGAGCCGCTCGGCCGGCTCGACCGCGCCGTCTGGTCTCCGCTGCACGCCGTCCAGCCGCGCCCGCAGCCGCCGTACGAGCCCTTCTTCAACGAGCGGTTCGGGCCGCGGGACCACCTCGTGGCCGAACTCGGCGGCGCCCTCGTCGGCTATATCCGGCTGGGGTTCCCGACCTCGCTGAAGTCCAACTCCCACGTGCGCCAGATCCAGGGGCTCGCCGTCGCCGACGAGGCGCGCGGCGCCGGTGTCGGCCGGGCCCTGCTGCGCGCCGTGCAGGACGAGGCGCGGCGGCGGGGAGCGCGGCGCATCACGCTGCGCGTCCTCGGGCACAACACCCCGGCCCGCGCCCTCTACGAGTCCGAGGGATTCGCGGTGGAGGGCATCCTGCCCGAGGAGTTCCAACTCGACGGCGAGTACGTCGACGACGTGCTCATGGGGCGCCCCCTGTGACGCCCCGGTGAGGGACGCCCGTGCCGCGACCCGGGTGGCCCCGGGCCCCGGGTGACGCTCAGGACGTGACGAGGTCGCCGGTGTCCACGGCCGCCGTGGCGTGCGCGGCGCGCTTCGCGTCGGAGGCGACCTCGGCCGCAGTCAGGACGTACCCCGTCTCCGTGTCCGAGGTGGAGCGGGCGAAGACCACGCCGTAGACCCTGCCCTCGGTGGTCAGCAGCGGGCCCCCGGAATTGCCGGGCAGGACCGTCGAGCGCACCGAGTAGATCTCCCGGGTGACGGTGCCCGAGTTGTAGATGTTCTGGCCCGTGGCCCGGATCCGGCCGGCGACCGTCGCGGCCCGCAGCGTCAGGTCGCCGTCCTCCGGATAGCCCGCGACCACGGCCGCGTCGCCGCGCGCCGCCGACTCGTCGAAGCGCAGCACCGGCGCGCGCAGACCGGGCACGTACAGCACGGCCACGTCCCGGTCGGGGTCGAAGAGCACCACGCGCGCCGCGTACGACGGCCCGACGCCCCCGATCCGCACGCTCGGGCGGTCGATGCCCGCCACCACATGGGCGTTGGTCATCACACGCTGTGCCGCGTACACGAAACCGCTGCCCTCCCGGCCCTGGTCGCCCGCGGCGCCCTCGATCTTCACCGTGGCGAGCTTGGCGGCGTTCGTCGCGCTCGCCGTGACGTTGTCGCCGGAGGGCTTGGCGACCTCGGCCGCGGGCTCGTTCTCGAACGGGTTGAAGACCTGCGGGAAGCCCGCCTGGGTGAGCGCGGCGGTGGCACGCGCGAACCAGGCCGGGGTGGTGTCCGGCATCGCGCTCTGCACGGCTCCGAGCAGCCGGGAGTCCCGGATCGCCTGGGTGACCAGCGGCGACGAGGAGGCGCCCAGGACGCTCGCGGCCACCCATGCCACGATCAGCACGGCGGCCGTGTTGGCCGCCGCCCCGCCGACGCCGTCGGCCACCCGCAGCGGCCCCCGGTCCAGCTCCCGGCGCAGCTTCAGCGCGAGGCGCCCCGCCATCTCGTGCCCCGCCACGGCCGGGACCAGCACCGTGAACACCGCGGTCACCGTCGCCGCCGTCGTACCCCGTGTCACCAGGCCCATCACCCACGGCAGCACCCACACGCCGACCACCGCACCGCCCACGAAGCCGGCCAGGGACACACAGCCGGCCACCAGCCCGCGCCGGTAGCCGGACGCCGCATAGCCGAGGATCACCAGCAACAGCAGGAAGTCGAGCAGGTCCACGGAGCCGCCTTTCTCTGGGGCCCCTAGTACGCGCCGCAGGAGCCAGGTGATCAGCCACGCGGGGAGCGCCCGGAAACCGCCCCCGCAGGAGCCGGGCCGCCCGCGCGGCGAGCACTGGGGAAAACGTGCCGGACCGGGACGATGGTTCCACCAGGTGGCACAGCACACATCGCGGATGCGACGGAACGGACGGACAGTGAAAGCATGCGTGTCTTCCCAAGAGTGCGCGCACGGAGGCCGCAGGCCCTGCGACGACCCGGCGTCGCCCTGCTGCTGCTCGGCTGCATGCCCGGGCTGGCCGCCGTTCTCGTCCTGGTGATGAGCGCGGCCGGGACCGAGCGCACCGTGGTGCTCCCACCCCCGCGGCCGGCGCAGGCACGGTCCGCCGTCCTGCACCCGGCGCCCCGGCCGCGCATCGTGCCGCGATCCGTCTGGGCCGACGACGGCACCCGGGGCCAGCCCCCGCCCCGCTACGACGACAAGGTCGTCGCGGTCTTCGTGCACCACACCGACTCACCCAACCGCTACCGCTGCTCCGAGACGCCCCGCATCATCCGCGCCTTGTACACGGGGCAGCGGGGCAACCGGCGGTGGGACGACATCGGTTACAACTTCCTCGTCGACCACTGCGGCACGATCTACGAGGGCCGCGCCGGCGGCATCGACCGCGCGGTCACCGGCGCCCACACCCAGGGCTTCAACCACCGCACCGCGGGCATCGCCGCCATCGGCACGTTCACCAAGGGTGTGCCGGTGCCCCGGGCGATGACCGACGCGATCGCCGCGCTGGCCGCCTGGAAGCTGGGCCTGGCGGACATCGACCCGCGCGTCAGGGTCCGGCTCGTCTCCAGCAACGGCAAGAGCCGCTACCAGGCGGGCGCCACCGCCACGCTGCCCGCCCTCGCCGGGCACAACGACGGCTTCATGACGAACTGTCCCGGTGCGGCGCTCAGCGCCCTCCTCCCGAAGATCAGGGAGCAGGCGGCGCACCTGCAGGGCCGGCGCTGACGCGTGGCCTGGCCGGGGACGAGTGTCGCGACGGCGCGGGCCCCCGTCCACCGGACGGGCCGGGGTGTACGTCGATCGGATGGGCCGGGGTGTACGTCGATCGGATGGGCCGGGGTGTACGTCGATCGGACGGGCCGGGGTGCACGCCGATCGGACGGGCCGGGACGCACGCCCGGGATCAGCCCTTGAAGCGGGCCCAGAGCCTCGGGTAGCGCTCGGCGAGCAGGCACTCGTTCTCCATGTCGAACGGGGTGCCCTCCGGCTCGGCGGGCGCCGGCGGGACGCCCAGGTCCGGCGCCACGGTGCCGGTGAGCTGCTCGTACGCCTCGTCCGCCGCGTAGCCGAGTTCCTCGCCGTCGCCGTCGATCTCCTCGTCGAAGTCCTCCAGGAGGCCGGCGAGCGCGTCGGGGTCGTGCAGGGCGCCCTCGAACACCTCCCGGCCCTGGCCGATCAGCCAGCACCGGAAGAAGTCGAACGCGTCGTCGCTCGCCCCGTCGAGCAGTACCCAGGCGGCGCCCCACAGGTCCCAGTGGTAGGCGCGGTTGTACCGGGACTCGAAGTGCCGGGCGAAGTCCAGGATCGAGTCCGGGTCCAGCCGCGTCAGCCGTTCGACGAGCTGGTCGGCCTGCTCGTCGGGGTCGCCCCCGGCGGCCCGGCGGCTCGTGTCCACCAGCTCCCAGAACTCCGTCTCGTCCATCACGGGACCAGCATCGGCCCTGCACGGGAGGGGCGCATGCGGAGGGCGCGGGACGTCATGGGCCGTAGAGCCCCGCGAGCCGTGTCGCATCGCGCGCGAACCGCGCGCGCAGCCGCTTTGGGGACAGCACCTCGGCCTCCGGGCCCAGCGCCGTCAATTGCGTGTGCGCGACCTCCTCGGACTCCACCGGCAGGGTCAGCGTCACCCAGCCCCGCTCGTCCGGGTCGCCCGCACCGCTCAGCGCCTCCCGGGCGGACGCGGGGCCGACGGCGTACGGCAGCCTGCGCACACCGTCCGCGGACAGCCGCACCACGACCTCGGCCCGCAGGACGGACCGCGCGAACTGCTCGGCCCGCTCCTCCCAGAACGCGGCCAGGTCGAACTCCTCGTCCCGCGCGAACCGCTCCCCGCCGTCCTCCACGGCCGTGAAGCGGTCGATGCGGTACACGCGGAACGCTCCGCCCCCCGCGACCCGTGCGCACAGGTACCAGACCCCCGCCTTGAGCACCAGCCCGTACGGCTCCAGCTCCCGCTCCACGGCGCTCTCGGCGTGCCGGCCCATCTCGCCGCGCCGGTAGCGCGCGGTGATCCGGCGGTCGTCCCACACCGCGTCCGCGACCGCCGGCAGCAGCCGCGGCGTCCCGGGCTCCGTGAACCAGGCGGGCGCGTCCAGATGGAACCGCTGCGCCGCCGTGCGGGGCGCGTCGCGCAGGGACGGCAGCAGGGCCGCGGAGACCTTCAGCCGGGCCGCGGAGGCCGCGTCCTGCAGCCCCATCTCACGCAGCGCCACCGGAACGCCGCTGAGGAACAGGGCCTCGGCCTCCTCGCGGGCGAGACCGGTCAGCCGGGTGCGGTACCCGCCGATGAGCCGGTAACCGCCGCGGCGGCCCCGGTCCGCGTACACCGGGACGCCCGCCTCCGACAGGGCCTGGGCGTCCCGTGTCACGGTCCGCTCGGACACCTCCAGCTCACGGGCCAGCTCGGCGGCGGTCATGGCGGGACGGGACTGGAGCAGCAGCACCATCTTGATGAGGCGGGCGGCACGCATGGCTTCATGATGCCGGGCGGCACCGACAGCGAGGGGCACGGCGGCCGCCGTGCCCCTCATCCGACGGGGACCCGGCCTCTACAGGCCGTAGCGGTCCCGCGCCTCCTTCACGGCCGCGGTCCTGACCTCGCCGCGCCTGGCCAACTGGGCCAGGGCCGCCACGACGATCGACCGGGCGTCGACGCCGAAGTGGCGCCGGGCCGCGTCACGGGTGTCCGACAGGCCGAAGCCGTCGGTGCCCAGCGAGGAGTAGTCCTGCTCGACCCACTGCGCGATCTGGTCGGGGACCTGGCGCATGTAGTCGGAGACCGCCAGGACCGGGCCCTCGGCGCCCTGGAGCGCCTGCCGCACGTACGGCACCCGCTCCTCGCCGCGCAGCAGGGCCGCGTCCGCCTCCATCGCGTCGCGCCGCAGCTCACCCCACGATGTCGCCGACCACACGTCGGCCGCCACGTCCCACTCCTCGGCGAGGAGCTTCTGGGCGTCGAGCGCCCAGTGGATCGCCGTGCCCGAGGCCAGCAACTGGATCCGCGGGGCGTTCGCCAGGGCGGAGAGCCCCGCCGACTCGGCCGTGTTGAAGCGGTACAGGCCCTTGACGATGCCCTGGTCGATGCCGGGCACGGACGGTTTCGCGGGCTGCGGCAGCGGCTCGTTGTAGACGGTGAGGTAGTAGAAGACGTTCGGGTCCTCACCGGGCAGAGTCCCGCCGTACATGCGGCGCAGGCCGTCCTTCACGATGACCGCGATCTCGTACGCGAACGCCGGGTCGTACGTCAGGGCGGCGGGGTTCGTCGCCGCGATCACCGGTGAGTGGCCGTCGGCGTGCTGCAGTCCCTCACCGGTCAGCGTGGTGCGGCCGGCCGTGGCGCCGACCAGGAAGCCGCGGCCGAGCTGGTCGCCGAGCTGCCACATCTGGTCGGCCGTGCGCTGCCAGCCGAACATCGAGTAGAAGATGTAGAAGGGGATCATCGGCTCGCCGTGTGTCGCGTACGACGTCGAGGCGGCGATGAAGTCGGCCATGGAACCGGCCTCGGTGATCCCCTCGTTGAGGATCTGGCCGTTGGTGGCCTCCCTGTAGTACATCAGCTGGTCGCGGTCGACCGGCTCGTACGTCTGGCCCTTGGGCGAGTAGATGCCCAGGGAGGGGAACAGGCTCTCCATGCCGAAGGTGCGCGCCTCGTCGGGGACGATGGGCACCCAGCGCCGGCCCGTCTCCCGGTCGCGGACCAGGTCCTTGACCAGGCGGACGAACGCCATGGTGGTGGCCACGTTCTGGGAGCCGGAGCCCTTGTCGAAGGCGGCGAACGCCTTCTCGGCCGGGGCCGGCAGCGGGGCGACGGGGTGGACGCGGCGGGCCGGGGCCGGGCCGCCGAGGGCCGCGCGGCGCTCCTGGAGGTAGCGGACCTCGGGGGAGCCGGCGCCCGGGTGGCCGTAGGGCACCACGCCGCCCTCGAAGCGCGCGTCCGGGATCGGCAGTTCCAGCAGGTCGCGCATCGCCTTGAACTCGTCCACCGTCAGCTTCTTCATCTGGTGGTTGGCGTTCTTCGACGCGAAACCCTCGCCGAGCGTGAAGCCCTTGACGGTCTGGGCCAGGATGACGGTCGGCGCGCCCTTGTGCTCCAGGGCCGCCCTGTACGCGGCGTGGACCTTGCGTGCCTCGTGGCCGCCGCGCGAGAGGTGGAAGCACTCCAGGATCTTGTCGTCGCTCAGCAGCTTCGCCATCTCGGCGAGGGCCGGGTCCTTGCCGAAGAAGTCCTGGCGGATATAGGCGGCGTCACGGGTCTGGTACGTCTGGACCTGCGCGTCCGGAACCTCGCGCAGCCGTCGTACCAGCGCGCCGGTGGTGTCGAGCGCGAACAGCTCGTCCCAGGCCGTGCCCCACAGCGTCTTGACGACGTTCCAGCCGGCGCCGCGGAACTGGGCCTCCAGCTCCTGCACGATCTTGAAGTTGGCGCGGACCGGGCCGTCGAGGCGCTGCAGGTTGCAGTTGATGACGAAGGTGAGGTTGTCCAGCTCCTCGCGCGCGGCGAGCGCCAGCGCCGCCGTCGACTCGGGCTCGTCCATCTCGCCGTCGCCGAGGAAGGCCCACACATGCGAGGACGAGACGTCCTTGATGCCGCGGTGGGTGAGATAGCGGTTGAAACGCGCCTGGTAGATCGCGGAGAGCGGACCCAGGCCCATGGAGACGGTCGGGAACTCCCAGAGCCAGGGCAGGCGGCGCGGGTGCGGGTAGGAGGGCAGTCCGTTGCCGCCCGCCTCCTGCCGGAAGTTGTCCAGGTGGTCCTCTGTGAGGCGGCCGTCGAGGAAGGCGCGGGCGTAGATGCCGGGGGAGGCGTGGCCCTGGATGTAGAGCTGGTCGCCGGAACCGTCGCCCCCCTTGCCCCTGAAGAAGTGGTTGAAGCCGGTTTCGTACAGCCAGGCCGCGGAGGCGAAGGTGGCGATGTGGCCACCGACGCCGTACTTGCTGCCGCGGGTCACCATCGCGGCCGCGTTCCAGCGGTTCCACGCGGTGATGCGGCGCTCCATCTCCTCGTCACCGGGCACGTCCGGCTCGGCGGCGGTGGGGATGGTGTTGACGTAGTCGGTCTCCAGGAGCGCGGGCAGCGCGATGCCGGTGCCCTCGGCACGCTCCAGCGTGCGGCGCATCAGGTAGGCGGCACGGTGCGGCCCGGCCGCCTGGGCGACGGCGTCCAGAGACGCCTGCCATTCGGCGGTCTCCTCGGGGTCGCGGTCCGGGAGCTGGTCGAGCTCGCTCGGCCGGATGGCGTGGGGGTCGGTCATGTCGCCGCCTTCCTCAGTCGAAGAGGGTTCCCTCGTCGGTAAGGGTTCGGGGGTGCCCTTGGTCTTTGGCAGGACAGGGCTGGGGCTCGGGTGGAAGCCCGTCGGCGACTCTAACCCGCTGATCGATGATCGATCAAAGGGTTGCGGACCAAAACCTCTTGATCACGAGAAAGTCGGCACCCGGTGCCTCGTACCGAGACACCGGGTGCCGTGTTCTTCGAGGGTTTTCGCAGGTGGGGACGCCTGAGCGCGGCGGTGTCCCAGGTCAGGCACGCGGCGCGCAGCCCAGTACGTGGGCCTTCACGATCTCGGCGATCCGCGGATCCCGCCTGCGGAACGCGGCCACGAGTTCCTCGTGCTCCTCCGCGTACGACTGCTGTACCGTCCCCAGCCACCGGATCGACAGCGCCGTGAACACCTCGATGCCGAGACCCTCCCAGGTGTGCAGCAGCACCGAGTTCCCGGCGGCCCGCACCAGTTCCCGGTGGAACGCCACCGTGTGCCGCACCTGCGCCGTCCCGTCCGACTCGCGGTCCGCCTCGTACAGCGCGGCGACGTGCGGCTCCAGCTCGGAGCAGTCCTCGGCCAGTCTGTCGGCGGCCAGCTCCGCCGCGATGGCCTCCAGGCCGGCCCGCACGGGGTAGGACTCCTCCAGGTCAGCGGCGGTCAGGTTCCTCACCCGCACACCCTTGTTGGGGGCGGACTCGATCAGCCGCAGGGACTCCAGTTCCCGCAGTGCCTCCCGGACCGGAGTCTGGCTGACCTCCAGCTCCGTGGCGATCCGCCGCTCCACGATCCGCTCGCCCGGCTTCCAGCGCCCGCTGACGATCCCCTCCACGATGTGCTCGCGGATCTGTTCGCGCAGCGAGTGGACGACTGGCGCGGTCATGACGGCTCCTTAGGCGGGGGCCACCGGCCCCTGGGGTTGACGTTTAGACAATAAGGCCGCGGCCCCGTCCGTGAGAGGTGCATGGGGGTGCTTTCGTGCAGGTGAGACGAGACTTACACGCCCCGGTCGGAAACACGGTGCCCCCGCCCGGATCTCCGGGCGGGGGCACCGAGGGTCGCTCGTCTGCCGGGGGCTCAGAGGCCGAGCTCGACCTCGAACTCGCCGGCCTCCAGGATCGCCTTGACCGCCGTCAGGTAGCGGGCCGCGTCGGCGCCGTCCACCAGGCGGTGGTCGTAGGACAGCGTCAGGTACGTCATGTCGCGGATGCCGATGACCGTACCCTCCTCCGTCTCGATGACGGCGGGGCGCTTGACCGTGGCGCCGATGCCGAGGATCGCCACCTGGCCCGGGGGCACGATGATCGTGTCGAACAGCGCGCCGCGCGAACCGGTGTTGCTGACGGTGAAGGTCGCGCCGGCCAGCTCGTCCGGCGTGATCTTGTTGCTGCGGACCTTGGCCGCCAGGTCGGCGGTGGCCTTGGCGATACCGGCGATGTTCAGGTCGCCGGCGTTCTTGATGACCGGGGTCATCAGGCCCTTCTCGGAGTCCACGGCGATGCCGACGTTCTCCGTGTCGAAGTACGTGATGGTGCCCTCGGCCTCGTTGATCCGGGCGTTGATGACCGGGTGGCCCTTCAGCGCCTGGGCCGCCGCCTTCACGAAGAACGGCATCGGGGACAGCTTGACGCCCTCGCGGGCGGCGAACGAGCCCTTGGCCTGCTCGCGCAGGCGCATCAGGCGGGTCACGTCGACCTCGACGACCGAGGAGAGCTGGGCCTGCTCGTGCAGGGCCTTGACCATGTTGTCGCCGATGACCTTGCGGATCCGCGGCATCTTGACGGTCTGGCCGCGCAGCGGGGAGACCTCCAGGACCGGTGCCTTCCTGGCGGCCGGGGCCGGGGCCGGGGCGGCGGCCGGGGCCGGGGCGGCGGCCTTCGCGGCCTCGGCGGCGGCGATGACGTCCTGCTTGCGGATGCGGCCGCCGACGCCGGTGCCGT
>NZ_JBHUDX010000070.1:0-43166 GCF_042678285.1 Streptomyces caeni | reverse complement strand
GGACCCTTACGGGCGCCCCCGGGGCCGTCCCTGCGCGGCGGCTGGGCGGGCGCCTCGCGAACCGCCGGGGGCCCGCGGCGGGTGGTGCGCGGCGGGTGACGGCCCGCGGCGGGTGACGCGCCTGGGTGCCGGCCCGCGGCGGGTGGTGCGCGGCGGGTGCCGGCGCACGGTGGCCGGATCCGGTGGCTGATACCGGACCCGGAAGATCACCTTCACCGGTAGCGTTCGGGCCGTCACTCAGCGGGCATGACGGTCGTACGAACCCGCGAGTAGCCGGGGAGGGAGGAAGAGCCGTGACCGAGGGTGCCGCCTTCCGCGCCGGAGACCTGCCGGAGGAACTGACCGCCGCCGAGGCCGGGATGTGGCAGGCGTTCCGCAGCGGCAGCCCGTACGACCTGCGCAGCGGGGACGCCTCCGTGGACGATCCGCACGGCGGGCATCCCTGGGGTCCCGAGCGCAGCGTGCGGGCGCGGATCGTGGCGTGGGTGCTGCTGGACGGGCCGCCCGCGCTGGCGGGGCGCGTCTCGTCGCTGAAACTGGCCGGTGTGCAGATCACCGGCACGCTGGATCTGGCCGGCGGCACGATCGTGCCGTACATGGAGCTGAGGGGCTGCCGGTTCGAGCAGGAGATCCTGCTGCCGGAGGCCCACCTCACGACCCTACGGCTGGTGGACTGCTCCGTGCCGCGGCTGGAGGCGGCGCGCGTGCACACCGAGGGCGATCTGCATCTCCCGCGCTGTCGCTTCCACAACGGGGTACGGCTCACCGACGCCCACATCGGCACGGACCTGCTGCTCAACCAGGCCGTCGTCTACCGGGACCGGCGCGGCCGTTCGATCACCGCGGACGGGATGACGGTCGGCCAGGACCTGCAGGCCGAGATGCTGGAGTCGCACGGCGAGCTGAGCCTGCGCGGCGCCAAGGTCGGGGTCTCACTGAGCCTTCGCGGCGCCCGGCTGAACAACCCCTACACCCGGCTGGCTCTCAACGCGCCGCAGATGACGGTCGAGCGGACGCTGTACCTGACGCCGGCGGGCCTCGGCAATCCGTTGCTGACCAGCGGCACCACGCCCGCGCGTGGCACGCGGGTGCAGCGGTTCGAGTGCCGGGGCGGAATCCGGCTGGACGACGGGCGGTTCGGGGACGCGGTCGACCTGGAGCAGGCCCGGTTCGTGCTCGACGAGGACCACGAACTGTCCCTGCGCCGGGTCCAGACCCCCGAGCTGCGTTTCCTGTGCGAGCGGCCCGAGCGCGGCAAGGTGACCCTTTCGGGCGCGCGCGTCGTGAACCTGGTCGACCGGTGGGCGAGCTGGCCGGGCCTCGGCGACCTGCACATGGGAGGCTTCGGCTACGAGAACCTCGTCCCCCAGGACGCCTTCCCGCTCGCCCGGCGTCTGGAGTGGGTCGCGGCGGCGACCGCCGAGTACAACCCGGAGCCGTACGAGCGCCTCGCGGCCGTGCTGCGCAGCTCCGGGGAGGACGAGGACGCGCGCGAGGTGCTGCTCGCCAAACAGCGGCGGCGCCGGGAGACACTGCCGCTCGCGGCGAAGCTGTGGGGCTACGCGCAGGACTGGACCGTCGCCTACGGGTACCGGCCCGGCCGTGCGGCGGTGTGGATGGCGGTGCTCTGGGCGGCGGCGTCGATCGCGCTCTCGCATGCGAGCCATCCGCCGGTCAACAAGGACGCGCATCCGCCGTGGAACCCCTCGCTGCTCGCCCTGGACCTGCTGCTGCCGGTCATCGATCTCGGCCAGGCCGGCCAGTGGCAGCTGAGCGGGGGCTGGCAGTGGCTGTCGGCGGTGGTGATCCTGCTGGGGTGGATCCTGGCGACCACGGTCGCGGCGGGGGCGACGAGACTGCTGCGGCGCGGCTGACGCGGAGGTCCGCAACCTCCTCGCGTACGTCCTGGTAGAACTGGAGCGCCGACAAGGCCCGTTGACGCAACTGCGGATGACCGTGGATGACCGGACGGTATGCCACGCCGTTCTCCTGGGACCGGATCCCGGACGGTCCGCTCGGCGTGTTCTTGACCGTGCGGGGCGGCGTGCGGCGAAACGCGGTGTCGCCCGGACCGCCGCCTTCCGTGCGGCTTCTTCTCCCCCGCGGGGGGCAGGCCGGACGCGTGCGCTCCCGCTCCCATTAGGCTTTCCCGTCGTGACCACCGTCCGGCTCCCGCTCTTCCCGCTGAACTCGGTGCTGTTCCCGGGGCTCGTGCTCCCGCTGAACGTCTTCGAGGAGCGCTATCGCGCCCTGATGCGCGACCTGCTGAAGATCCCCGAGGACGAATCGCGCCGCTTCGCCGTCGTGGCCATCCGCGACGGCCACGAGGTGGCGCCGAGCGCGCCGGGGATGCCGGACCCGACGGCCCTGCCCGCGCGCGGCCCCGCGGCGGGCTTCGGACCCGACCCGGCCGAGGCGTTCCACACGGTGGGGTGCATCGCGGACGCGGCGACGATCCGGGAGCGGGCCGACGGCTCGTTCGAGGTCCTGGCGACGGGCACGACACGCGTCCGGCTGCTGTCCGTGGACGCGTCGGGCGCGTATCTGACGGCCGAGCTGGAGGAGCTGCCGGAGCAGCAGGGCGACGAGGCCGGCGCGCTCGCCGAGGGGGTGCTGCGGGCGTTCCGCCAGTACCAGAAGCGGCTGGCGGGCGCGCGGGAGAGATCCCTGTCGACGGGCGCGGAGCTGCCGGACGAACCGGCCGTGGTGTCGTACCTGGTCGCGGCCGCGGTCATGCTGGACACGCCGACGAAGCAGCGGCTGCTGCAGGCCCCGGACACCGCCTCCCGCCTGCGTGACGAGCTGAAACTGCTTCGCTCGGAGACGGCGATCATCCGTAGTCTGCCGTCGTTGCCCGCGTCGGACCTGACGCGGGCTCCGACGAGCCTGAACTGAAGCGCGACGTGTGGGGAACGGCCGGATGGCGAAGAAATCGAAGAAGCAGCAGCCGGGCGGTACGCCGGCGACGGTGGCGCTGACGGCGGCCGGGGTGGGGTTCACGGTCCACTCCTACGACCACGATCCGTCGCACCCTTCCTACGGCGAGGAGGCGGCGGAGGCGATGGGGGTGTCCCCGGAACGGGTCTTCAAGACCCTGGTGGCGGACGTGGACGGCGCGCTGGTGGTCGGGGTGGTCCCGGTGGCGGGCTCGCTGGATCTGAAGGCGCTGGCGACAGCGGTGGGCGGGAAGCGGGCGGCGATGGCGGACCCGGCGCTCGCCGAACGCACCACGGGATATGTGCGCGGCGGCATCTCCCCGCTCGGCCAGCGCAGGAAGCTGCGTACGGTCCTGGACGCGTCGGCGTCGTCGCACGGCACGGTCTGCGTCTCGGCGGGCCGCCGGGGCCTGGAGGTGGAAGTGGCCCCCGAGGACCTGGCGAAGCTGACGGACGCGACGCTGGCCCCGATCGCCCGCGCCTGAGCACTGCGACGACCGCCCGCGCCTGAGCACTCGACGAACGGCCCATCCTCGGCTAATACGGAAATATGTCGAAGAGGACGCGCAAGCGCAAATGGCGCATGAAGAAGGGCCACGCGAACCACGGCCACCGTCCGGCGTAACCACGCCCCTCACCTCGGCGCCGGGCAGCCTCGCACCGGCCGTTCCGGCTGTTCCGGCTGTTCCGGCTGTTCCGGCTGTTCCGGCTGTTCCGGCTGTTCCGGCTGTTCCGGCGCTCAAGGAGGTCTCCGAGGGGCACGCGCGAACGGGCCTGCGCGGGTACCCGTGCGGGGCCGGTCCTACGCCGGTGGCGCCGCCGGCCCGCCGTAGGGGGTCGCGTAGGGGTCCGGATCCCGGGGCCCGAACAGCGCCGTCAGCCCGAGGTGCATCACCAGTGCGGCCACCGACCACGCGAGCAGCGCCCCCTTCGCCCCGAGCCTCAGCGGCGCGGGGAACGTCACCCCCTTGCCCACGGCCTGTGCGTGCGCGATCACATCCTGTGTGGGACCCAGCCACACGCCCACACGCCACGCGAGCAGTGACCCGAGCACCCCGCCCAGGGCGAGCGCCACCACCAGCGGCACCCCGCCCCGCCTGCGCACCAGGAAGACGACCAGCGCACTGAGCACACCGAACCCGAGCGCGAGCAGGGTGAACGTTCCGTCCACCCCGATGGCCTGCTCCCCCTCGGTGTCCTTCAGATACACGACCCAGTTCTTGTCGACCAGGTCGCCCACCAGCGGCACATGGGGGGCCAGCCGCGACCACAGCACGCCGAGCAGCACCCCGGCGAGGGCCACGCCCACCGTGATCACGGCCGCCTCGCGCACCTCGGTCTTCATGCCGGGCCCGTCCGCCCCGTACACGGCGGTGGCACCGTGCGGGGCGGGTCCCATCACCGACGGGGCGGGCACGGATTCCCACGCGGGGTGCGCGGAGCGCGGGGAGGGTTCCTGCGGCGGCGGAGGCGGAGTCAACGGAGCGGTCACCTTCACATCCTGCCAGTCGTGTCCATCGGCCGCGTCATCGCACGGCGGCCCGGCGGTAGGCCCAGGTCGCCAGGGTCAGCGAGGCCACCCCGACGACGGCGCAGACGGCCAGGTCACCGAGGACCAGTGTCCAGTCCGGATGCCCCCCGAAGGTCCGCGCAAACGCCTCGACGCCGTACGTCGACGGCAGTAGGTCCCGTACGACCTGCACGGCCTCCGGCATCCGGTGCGCCGGCAGCACCCCCAGCAGCAGCGCCGCCGACATACCCAACTGTCCTAGCAGCGTAGCCAGTTCGGGTCGCGGCGCAAGTAGTCCGAGCGCGGCGCCGAGCCCGGACAGCGCGGCCCCGGAGAGCGGGATCACCGCGGCCAGCACCCAGAGGTGGGCGAGGGGCAGCCCGAAGATCACACACCCGAAGACGGCGGTCACCACGGTGCCGGGCACGGTGAAGGACGCGTAGGCCCCCGCCGCCCCCAGCACCACCGCGGCCGCCGGCACCGGGAGGGTGGCGTAGTGGTCGAGTCCGCCGCTGCCCCGCAGCTGGCCGAAGTACTGGGCGAGCAGGTTCAGGCCGACATAGGCGACCACCAGCACCGAGGACCCGGAGACCACGGACCAGGCGTCACCGCCGCCGTCCACGACCCCGCGCATCATGATCATGATCCCGATCGACTGGAACGTCGCCACGAACAGCAGCGGGATCCGCGCGACCCGGGCCCGGGACAGCTGTGCCCGGTACACCGCGGCCAACGACGGCCACAGCCGCGCCCGGGGGCCCAGCGCGGCGGTGTCCCCGGCGCCGCCCTCCGCCCCGGCGCCGCGCAGAACCTCGGCGGGTACGACACTCACGTCGCGCTGCTCCTCTTCGCTCCTGCCGCCACCGCGTCCCCGTCGGACACGGCGCCCCCTGCGCACCCTAGGGGCGCCCCGGCGCGCGCGCTCATGCCTTCACCAGCCCCTGCGCACTGCCGCCGAGTTCCAGATAGACATCCTCAAGGCTCGGCGTGGCCAGTGTGAAGTCGTCGAGGGCGGCGAAGGCGGCGCCCCCGGTCACGGTGGCGACGGCCGCGCGTGCCTCCTCGGGCGCCATCCGCAGCGACCAGCGGCGTCCTGACTCGGCGGCGCGGGCGCGCAGGGCCGCCACCTCGGGCACCTCCAGCGGAGCCCGCTCGCGCCACACGAGTTCGACGCGCACCTCGCCCGCGACCCGCTCCTTGAGTCCGGCCGGGGTGTCACAGGCGATGACGCGGCCCCGGTCGAGGACCGCGACCCGGTCGAGGACGGTCTCCGCCTCGATGACGTTGTGGGTGACCAGCAGGACGGTCGTCCCGCGCTCGGCCCGCCGCCGGTCCACGGCGGCCCACACGGCCCGCCGGGCCACGGGATCCATCCCGGTGGTCGGCTCATCGAGCACGAGCAGCGGCCGCTCCCCCACCAGGGCCGCGGCGAAGCAGGCGAGCCTGCGCTGACCGCCGGAGAGCCTCTTGAGCGGCCGCGAGGCGATCGGCGCGAGCCCGAGTTCGTCGAGGACTGCGTCCCGCTCCTGGCGGGCCTGCCGCAGGCCGAGCCCGCGCAGCCGCCCGGTCGTCTCGGCTGCGAGCGAGACGGTCAGCTCGTCGAGCGCGGTGGACTCCTGGCCGAGGTAGGCGAGGATGCGGGCGGCCCGCTCGGGATGGCGCACGATGTCGTGGCCGAGGATCGCGACGCTGCCGCGGTCGGGCCGCATCAGCCCCGTCAGCTGCCGGACGAAGGTGGACTTCCCGGCGCCGTTCGGCCCGAGCAGCCCGAAGATCTCCCCGCGCCGGATGTCCAGGCGCACGTCGTCGGTGGCCCGCACCTCGGGCGTCCCGGGCGCGCCGCGCCTGCCTCGCACCGCCGGGTAGTTCTTGGTCAGCCCGCGCACGGCGCATACGACATCTCTGCCCTGCGGATCTGCCGGTGCGGTGCGCGTGTTCACAAGGGACGAGGGTACGTGGTGCCGCGCCGAAAGCCACGCTCGGGTCGGCCCGTGCGGGCGAATCCGCCGCCCGGCGCCGCCGCGCGCGCCGGAACGCGGCCGCGGCGCCTTACCCGGCCTCCCGCGTGCCCCTGCCTCCCGCTCCCCGGCCTACTCCGCGGCGGAGGCGTGCTCCGTGACCGTCCGCTGGTCGATCTCACGCCAGAATCCCGCCCGGATCGCGTACCGGTCGTGCTCGTCGATCTGGTCGTCCTTGTGCGCGAGCAGCCCGAAACGCGCCGCGTACCGCAGCAGTTCCCCGTCGATGCGGTGCGGCACCCGCGGGTACATGCCCGACAGCTTCTGCAGATGCGACTGGTCGGCGAGCCGCCCGATCCAGCGCCGCGCGAACACCTGCCCCACCTCGTACGGATCGCCGCCGACCGTGGTGATGTCCTCCTCCCGGTCGGCCCAGCGCTGTTCGGCGGTGGTCAGCTGCGCCAGCGTCGGCAGCGAGGCGGCCTCCGGCGGCTCGGCGGCGACCGGGCGGTCCACCCAGCCCTTGTCGGACGACCACCTCAGCGTCGCCCCGGCGGGCTGCTGCACGGCCTGGGTCCCGGGCGCCCGCAGCGCCGCCAGGTCCTTCGGCGTCGGTACGCCCTTGGAGGGCGGCAGCCGTTCCTGGCCGCCGTTGTGCGCGGTGGCCGCCGAGACGTGCTCCGGCCGGGCGGCGTCCCGGCCCGCCGCCGCGAGCGCGGACTCGGGCAGCGGTGCCGACAGGATCGCCGCGATCTCCGGCCGAGGGGCCGGCGGGGGCGCGCAGACCCCGCCCAGGTCCTTGGCCCGGACGGCCCGGGTGATCCATGCCCGGTCGAGCACTCGCCGCTCGTCGGCCTCGGCGACCAGGTCCTCGGACTGGTTGTAGTCGCCGTCCGCGGCCTGCACGGCCCACAGGTGCACGGCGACCCCGTGCTCCTTCGCGGCCATCATGCCCGGCAGCAGATCCCCGTCCCCCGTGACGAGCACGACGTCCGAGCAGGCGCGGTTGCGGGCCAGCTCGGTCAGCTCGGCGTGCATCGCGGCGTCCACGCCCTTCTGCGCCCACCGCCCGTCGCTGCGGGTCAGGGCGCCCAGGCGCACGGTCACCCGCGGCATCACGCGCAGCCTGCGGTGTTCCGGCTGTGGTACGCGGTCGGGGGCACCGTCGAACCAGTAGATGCGCAGCAGAGGCCGCTCCGTGTCGGACTCGGCGCGCTCCCGCAGCCCCTGGATGAGGGCGGCGTGATCGACGGTGATCCGGGACCTGGAGGGCTCTCCTGCGAGCAGGCTGGCGGCAGCCCCGAGCAGATACCCGGCGTCCACCAGGACGATGCAGCGGTCCACGCGATCCACCCTCTTTCCGGGAGGTTTGCTTCGGGCTTCTTTCGAGTCTGCCCGACCACGGGGAGGTTAACGGCCCGAACTCGATCTTCGGCGTGGCGTATCGGGGCGCGACCCCCCCGACGAGCCTTGTCACGGACGGTAATTGTTCGACATGCAGCTGTGCTCGGCCTGTGTGAATCTGGATCCGGCCCTGGCCCCTAGATCCCCCACAGGAGGCAGATCACCATGGCCAAGAACAAGAACCGCAAGCAGGCCGGCCCGCAGAACCGCTCCTCGCAGGCCACGCAGGCCCCCCACGCCGCGCACGCCCAGGAGCAGGCCCAGGTGTCCGTGGCGGAGGCACAGCCGGCTCCGGCCGCTCACGCCCAGGGCAGCCCCGCGGCTGCTGCCCGTAAGCAGCAGAAGCGCTTCGGCCACAACTGAGGCCCTCGGCGGACTTCGAGGGGCGCACCCGTGACCGGGTGCGCCCCTCGCGTGCGTGTCACACCGGTGATCAGCCCGCCAGGCAGGACGGACCGAGCAGCACCTTCAAGTCGCCGTAGAGCGCCGGGTCCGGCTTCACCCGGTGCCGGTCCAGTCGCAGTACGGTCGTCTTGCGCGGTCCCTGGAGCTTGATGCGCACCTCGCTGTCGCCCTTGTGCTGGCTGAGGATCTCGCCGAGCCGGCTCACCATCGGCGGGGTCACCTTCACCACCGGGATGGTGAGCACCACGGGCGCGTTGGCACCTGCGGTCGACAGGTCGGGGACCGTCAGCTCCATCGCGACCAGCCGCGGCACGTCCTCGCGCTTGTCGAGGCGGCCCTTGACGAACACCACGGCGTCCTCGACGAGTTGGGTGGACACCAGCTGGTAGGTGGCCGGGAAGAACATGCACTCGATCGAGCCGGCGAGGTCCTCGACCGTGGCGATGGCCCACGCGTTGCCCTGCTTGGTCATCTTGCGCTGCAGGCCCGAGATGATACCGCCGATGGTGACGACCGCGCCGTCCGCGTGCTCGCCCCCCGTGAGCTGGGCGATGCCCGCGTCGGCCTTGTCGGACAGCACGTGCTCCAGGCCGAAGAGCGGGTGGTCGGAGACGTACAGGCCGAGCATCTCCCGCTCCTGGGCGAGCAGATAGGCCTTGTCCCATTCCTCGTCGGTGAAGGTGACGTCGAGACCGAAGCCCGGCTCGGCGCTGTCCTCCTCCGCGCCGCCGAAGAGGTCGAACTGCCCCTCGGCCTCCTTGCGCTTGACCGCGACCACGTTGTCGATCATCGGTTCGTACTGCGCGGTGAGGCCCTTGCGGGTGTGCCCCATCGAGTCGAAGGCGCCCGCCTTGATCAGGGATTCGGTGGTGCGCTTGTTGCAGACCACCGCCTCGACCTTGTCGAGGTAGTCCGGGAAGGACGCGTACTTCCCCTTGGACTTGCGGGTCTTGATGATCGACTCGACGACGTTGGTGCCGACGTTGCGGACGGCGGAGAGGCCGAAGAGGATCACGTCGTCGCCCTGCGCGGCGAAGTTCGACTCCGACTCGTTGACGTTGGGCGGGAGCACCCTGATGCCCATGCGGCGGCACTCGTTGAGGTAGACGGCCGACTTGTCCTTGTCGTCCTTGACGGAGGTGAGCAGCGCGGCCATGTACTCGGCGGGGTGGTTCGCCTTCAGGTAGGCGGTCCAGTACGAGACCAGGCCGTACGCGGCGGAGTGGGCCTTGTTGAAGGCGTAGCCGGCGAACGGGACCAGCACGTCCCACAGGGCCTGGACGGCCTCGTCACTGTAGCCGTTCTTGCGGGCGCCCTCCTGGAAGATGGTGAAGTTCTTCGCCAGTTCCTCGGGCTTCTTCTTGCCCATCACGCGGCGGAGGATGTCGGCCTCGCCGAGCGAGTAGCCGGCGATGATCTGGGCGGCCTTCTGCACCTGCTCCTGGTAGACGATCAGGCCGTAGGTGACGTCCAGGACCTCCTTGAGCGGCGCCTCCAACTCCGGGTGGATGGGCGTGATCTCCTGCTGCCCGTTCTTGCGCAGCGCGTAGTTGGTGTGGGAGTTCATGCCCATGGGGCCCGGGCGGTACAGGGCCGACACGGCGGAGATGTCCTCGAAGTTGTCCGGCTTCATCAGCCGCAGCAGCGAGCGCATGGGGCCGCCGTCGAACTGGAAGACGCCGAGCGTGTCGCCACGCTGGAGCAGTTCGAAGGTCGTGGGGTCGTCCAGCGGGAGCCCCAGCAGGTCGATGTCGACGCCCTTGTTGGACTTCACCATCTTGACGGCGTCGTCCATGATCGTCAGGTTGCGCAGGCCGAGGAAGTCCATCTTCAGCAGGCCGAGCGACTCACAGCTCGGGTAGTCCCACTGGGTGATGGTCACGCCGTCGGTGTGGCGGACCCAGACGGGCACGTGCTCGGTGATGGTCTCGCTGGACATGATCACGCCGGCGGCGTGCACGCCCATCTGCCGGACCAGGCCCTCCACGCCGCGCGCGGTGTCGATGACCTTCTTCACGTCCGGCTCGTTCTCGTACATCCCGCGGACCTCGCCCGCCTCCGAGTAGCGGGGGTGGCTCGGGTCGGTGATGCCGGACAGCGGGATGCCCTTGCCGAGGACGTCGGCGGGCATGGCCTTGGTGATGCGGTCGCCCATCGCGTACGGGTAGCCCAGCACGCGCGCGGAGTCCTTGATCGCGTTCTTGGCCTTGATGGTGCCGTAGGTGCCGATCATGGCGACCTTGTCGGCGCCGTATTTCTCGGTCACGTACCTGATCACCTCGACGCGCCTGCGCTCGTCGAAGTCGATGTCGACGTCGGGCATCGAGATGCGCTCGGGATTGAGGAACCGCTCGAAGATCAGGCCGTGCGGGATCGGGTCGAGGTCGGTGATGCCGAGCGCGTAGGCGACGATCGAGCCGGCGGCGGAACCCCGTCCGGGGCCGACGGCGATGCCGTTCTTCTTGGCCCACATGATGAAGTCGGCGACCACGAGGAAGTAGCCCGGGAACCCCATCTGGATGATGACGTCCATCTCGTACTCGGCCTGCTTCTGGCGGTCCTCGGGGACGCCGCCCGGGTAGCGGCGCTCCATGCCCCGGCGGACCTCCTCCTGGAACCAGGTGACCTCGGTGTAGCCCTCGGGGATGTCGAACTTCGGCATGAGGTCGCGCTTCTCGAACATGCCCGTGGTGTCGACCTGCTCCGCCACCAGGAGGGTGTTGCGGCAGCCCTCCTGCCAGGCGTCCGAGGAGTCGATGGCGTACATCTCCTCCGTGGACTTCAGGTAGTAGCCGGTGCCGTCGAACTTGAAACGGTCCGGGTCGGAGAGGTTCTTGCCGGTCTGGATGCACAGCAGGGCGTCGTGGGCGCCCGCCTCGTGCGCGTACGTGTAGTGGGAGTCGTTCGTGACCAGCGGGGGGATGCCGAGCTTCCGGCCGATCTCCAGCAGACCGTCACGGACCCGGTGCTCGATGTCGATGCCGTGGTCCATCAGCTCCAGGAAGTAGCGGTCCCTGCCGAAGATGTCCTGGTAGTCGGCGGCCGCCTTGAGGGCCTCGTCGAACTGGCCGAGCCGCAGCCGGGTCTGCACCTCGCCGGAGGGGCAGCCGGTGGAGGCGATCAGCCCCTCGGACCACTGGGCGATGGTCTCCTTGTCCATGCGCGGCCACTTCTGCAGCCAGCCCTCGGCGTACGCGTCCGAGGAGAGCCGGAAGAGGTTGTGCAGGCCCGTCCTGTTCACCGCCCAGATCGTCTTGTGGGTGTAGCCGCCGGAACCGGAGACGTCGTCCCGCTTCTGGTGCGGCTGGCCCCACGTGATCTTGCGCTTGTTGCGCCGCGACTCCGGGGCGACGTACGCCTCGATGCCGATGATCGGAGTGATCCCGGCCTTCTTCGCAGAGTGGAAGAAGTCGTAGGCCCCGTGGAGGTTGCCGTGGTCGGACATGGCGATGTGCGTCATGCCCATCTCGTTGCACGCGTTGAACATGTCCTTCAGCCGCGCGGCACCGTCCAGCAGGGAGTACTGGGTGTGGACGTGCAGGTGCGTGAACGGCGGCTTCGACACGGTTTCGGCCTCCAAATGGGCGGTCGGGTGACGCGCGGGGGGACGGACGTCGACGGGGCCCGACGGGCTGCGGACAGTCTGGGGGACAGCGTCGAAGTCTATGCCCCGGCACTGACACCGCAGGCGCATACTGTGGCGCGAACGCCCCGACGGGGGCGGCGGTCGGGTGACGCACGGGCCGCTTCCACGCGTACCTTCGTCCGGGGGACGCGGTCCGCGCACCCGTGCCCTCGCGCGACGGACACGGGTGCCGGCATCCGTGTCCGCGAGCGGGGAGCGAGGGCACTCCCGCGTACCGTCGTCCGTTGGAAGGGAACGGGCGCTCCGTCCCCACACACCACGCACCACCTGCACCTGGAGGCACCCAGCGATGTCGGTTCCGCAGCTCAGCGCCGAGCAACGCGGCGAGGAGATCCTCGCCGTCTTCGACACCGCCTTCGGCGAGCTGCTCGCCGCCGACCCGGCCGCGTTCCGCGTGAAGTTCCGCAAGATGGCGGCCTCCGCCTTCGCGTTCTACCGGGGCACGGCGTGCCTCTTCTACCACGACCTCGACACCGAGAAGCGGGGCGGTCCCTACCTGGACGACCGCACGTCCCGCGTGTGGATCCACGGCGACCTGCACGCCGAGAACTTCGGCACCTACATGGACTCCACGGGCCGTCTGATCTTCAACGTGAACGACTTCGACGAGGCGTACGTCGGCCCCTTCACCTGGGACCTGAAGCGCTTCGCCGCCTCCATGGCGCTGATCGGGTACGCGAAGGCGCTGAGCGACGAGCAGATCACCGAGCTGGTCAGGGTCTACGCGGCGGCCTACCGGGAGCGCGTGCACGCCCTGGCGACCGGCGCCAAGAGCGACGAGGTGCCGCCCTTCACCCTGGACACCGCGCAGGGCCCGCTGCTGGACGCGCTGCGCGACGCCCGCTCGCTGACCCGCTTCGGGCTGCTGGACTCGATGACGGAGATCCGCGACTTCGAGCGCCGCTTCGCACCGGGCGGCGGCGCCATCGAACTGGACGCGGCCACCCGCTACAAGGTGCTCGCCGCCTTCGACGGCTATCTGGAGACGCTGCCCGAGTCCTCCCTGGCCCGCCCGGACTCCTACCGGGTCAAGGACGTGGTCGGCCGCCGCGGCATCGGCATCGGCTCGGCGGGACTGCCGTCGTACAACATCCTTCTCGAGGGCCACAGCGACGCCCTGGAGAACGACGTGGTGATCTACATCAAGCAGGCCCAGACCCCGGCCGCCTCCCGGCACATCACGGACCCGGTGATCCGCGACTACTTCCGGCACGAGGGCCACCGCACGGTGATCTCCCAGCGTGCCCTGCAGGCACACGCCGACCCGTGGCTGGGGTGGACGGAACTGGACGGCGCGGGCCAGCTGGTGGCCGAGGTGTCGCCGTACGCGGTGGACCTGGACTGGGGCGAGATCGACGACCCGGAGGAGATCGCGGCGGTCGTCGCCGACCTGGGCCGGGCCACGGCCACGATGCACGGGGCGGCGGACGACCAGTCCGGCGAGTCCCTGGTGCCCTTCTCCACGGAGCGGGCCATCGACGCGGCGATCGCGGCCGACGAGTCCGGCTTCGAGGACCTGCTGGTGGACTTCGCGCACGGGTACGGGGCACGCGCGCGCGGCGACCACCAGATCTTCCTGGACCTGTTCCGCAACGGCCGGATCCCCGGTCTGTGAGCCGCCCGGGCCGCTCCCCCACAACGCTCCCGTAACGCATGGCCCCCCTTTAGGGGGCCCTTACGGGAGCGCGTGGGACACTCTCCCCTGCTATGGACATATCCGGGACCCAGCTCAGAGCCGTACGGGCGGCGCTGTTCACGGCGATGGTCGTGACGCTCAGCACCGCCTCGCACGTGCTGCTGTCCGAGGTCCCCCTCCCGATGGGCACGGTGGCGGCGATCGCCGCCACCGTCTTCGTCGTCGCGTACGCGCTGGCGGGCCGCGAGCGTGGCTGCGGGAAGATCGCCGGCCTGCTGGTTCCGCTGGAACTGACCGCGGACACCGTGTTCACCACGGGCCAGCACGCCTGCTACGGACAGGCGGGCGGCCCGGTCACCGGCCCGCTGCGCTCGGTCGGCCTGGACGTCCTGTGCAGCGGCGGCAGCGTCGGCACCCCGCTCAGCCGGGTCACCGGCCCCGGCACCGACCGGGTCGCGGCGCTCCTCGCCCATGCCGACCCTGCGACTGCCTGGCTGCTGCTCGCCGCCCACGTGGGCGTGGGCCTCCTCGCGGCGGCCTGGCTACGCCGGGGCGAGCGGGCGCTGGCCCAGTTGCTGGGCGCCGTGGTCGCGACCACCTTCCGGCCGCTGCTGATCGCGGTCGCGGCGGTGACGGTGCGGCTCGCCCCCGTCCGCCGGGCGCCGCGTCCGGTACGGCACGTCACCACGACCCGTACCCGTCTGTTCGTGCACTCCCTGGGGCGGCGGGGGCCGCCGCGCTCGGCCGCCTTCGCCTGAAGCACCCGAGCACCAAAAGCCCCCATGTACACCCCGCGTACCGCACGTACGCGCATCCCCATGGAGATCACCCAATGAGCAAGCGGAACAGCCAGGCGGCGAAGACGGCGGCCCGTGAGCGGCTGCGCCTGGAGCGCGAGCGGCAGGCCAAGCGCGACAAGGTCAAGCGGCAGCTGGTCGTCGTCGGCGCGATCGTGGCCGTCCTCGCCGCCGCCGGCGGCATCGGCTATGCCGTCGTGCAGAACAACAAGCCCGGTTACTGGGAGGCCGCGAAGGACGACAAGCTCGTCAAGCCGGCCAAC
The DNA here is from genome assembly GCF_042678285.1 of Streptomyces caeni. Taxonomy (NCBI): domain Bacteria; kingdom Bacillati; phylum Actinomycetota; class Actinomycetes; order Kitasatosporales; family Streptomycetaceae; genus Streptomyces; species Streptomyces caeni. Next base: position 28,611 of record NZ_JBHUDX010000070.1, on the reverse strand, counting down.
ACGACCGGCGCGAACGGCACCACCGTCGTCATCGGCAAGAGCAGTGCCAAGAAGACCCTGGTCATGTACGAGGACCCGCGCTGCCCGATCTGCGCCCAGTTCGAGCAGTCTCTCGGCGAGACCATCAAGAAGGACGTCGACACCGGCAAGTTCAAGCTGCAGTACGTCGGCGCGTCGTTCATCGACAGCAACACGCAGGGCGAGGGCTCGAAGAACGCGCTGAGCGCGATGGGCGCCGCGCTGAACGTCAGCCCCGAGGCGTTCCTGGAGTACAAGGCCGCGCTCTACTCGGCGAAGTGGCACCCTGAGGAGACCGATGACAAGTTCAAGGACGACAGCTACCTGATCAAGGTCGCGGACACCGTGCCGGCCCTGAAGGGCAACGCGGCGTTCCGTAAGGCCGTGCAGGACGGCACCTACGACAAGTGGGCGCTGGAGATGTCCGCCCAGTTCAACAAGAGCGGGGTGCAGGGCACGCCGACCCTGAAGATGGACGGCAAGACGATCACCGGGTCCGACGGCCAGAACGCGCCGATGACGGTGGCCGAGTTCGGCACGGCGATCGACAAGGCGCTCAAGGCCTGACCCGGCGGCGGCCGGGAATACCGGGCGACCCGCGGCCGAAGAGCGGGCGAACTTTCCGCGTTCGCCCGCTCTTAGCGTGTACGCGTCAGTAATCTGATCGGCCGTGACCAGTCGATACAGATCATCCGAGAGCGCGGACACCCTCTTCCCGCGCCGTCGTACGGTCGTCAAGGCCGCCGCCGCCACCGCGGTCCTCGGCGCCCCGCTCGCGGCCGCCCTCCCGGCCCGCGCCGCCACCGACACCCCCGCCTTCCTGCACGGCGTCGCCTCTGGAGACCCGCTGCCCGACGGCGTCCTGCTGTGGACGCGGGTGACACCCACCGCCGAGGCCGTACCCGGTTCCGGGACGGGGCCGGACACCGAGGTGAGGTGGACCGTCGCCAGGGACAGGGCCCTGACGGACGTCGTCGCCACCGGGTCCCTCACCGCGACCGCCGCCTCCGACCACACCGTCAAGGCGGACATACGGGGCCTGGAGCCGGCCACCGACTACTGGTTCCGCTTCTCCGCCGGCGGCACCGACTCCCCGGTCGCCCGCACCCGCACGGCCCCGGCCGCCGACGCGGCCGTCACCGGCCTGCGGTTCGGCGTCGTCTCCTGTGCCAACTGGGAGGCGGGCTACTTCGCGTCGTACCGCCATCTCGCGGCCCGCGGCGATCTGGACGCCTGGCTGCACCTCGGCGACTACATCTACGAGTACGGGACCGGCGACTACGGGACGCGCGGCACCGTCGTACGACCGCACGCACCGGCCCACGAGATCCTCACACTGGCCGACTACCGCACCCGGCACGGACGGTACAAGACGGACCCCGACCTGCAGGCCCTGCACGCGAAGGCGCCGGTCATCGCGATCTGGGACGACCACGAGTTCGCCAACGACACCTGGTCGGGCGGCGCCCAGAACCACACCGAGGGCGCGGAGGGAAGCTGGTCCGCGCGCCAGGCCGCGGCACGGCAGGCGTACTTCGAGTGGATGCCGGTCCGCCCGGCGATCGAGGGCACCACCTACCGCCGGCTGCGCTTCGGCAAGCTCGCCGATCTCTCCCTGCTGGACCTGCGCTCCTTCCGCTCGCAGCAGGCGTCCCTGGGCAGCGGGTCGGTCGACGACCCAAACCGCACGATCACCGGCCGCGCCCAACTCGACTGGCTGAAGGCGGGCTTGAAGGCGTCCGACACCTCCTGGAGGCTGGTCGGCAACTCGGTGATGATCTCGCCCTTCGTCATCGGCTCGCTCACCGCCGATCTGCTGGGGCCGCTGGCCGAGCTGCTGGGCCTGCCGCAGGGCGGCCTCGCCGTCAACACCGACCAGTGGGACGGCTACACCGACGACCGCCGGGAACTGCTGGCCCATCTGCGCTCCAACGCCATCCGCAACACCGTCTTCCTCACCGGGGACATCCATATGGCCTGGGCCAACGACGTGCCGGTGGACGCCGGGACGTACCCGCTCTCCGCGTCGGCCGCCACCGAGTTCGTGGTCACCTCGGTGACCTCGGACAACCTCGACGACATCGTCGAGGTCCCCGAGGGCACGGTCTCTGCGCTGGCCTCGCCGCTCATCCGCGCCGCCAACCGGCACGTCCACTGGGTGGACACCGACCGCCACGGCTACGGCGTCCTGGACATCACCGCCGACCGCGCGCAGATGGACTACTACGTGCTGTCCGACCGCACGGACCCGAACGCGACCTCCGCCTGGGCCCGTTCGTACCGCACGCGCAGCGGCACGCAGAAGGTGGAGCGGACGTACAGCCCGGTGTAGCCGCCGACTACAGACTGTCGAGGAAGCCGAGCGCCACCCGCCAGGTGGCCTCGGCCGCCTCCTCGTCGTAGTCCGGCAGGCCCGGGTCGGTGTAGAGGTGGCCGGCGCCCGCGTACCGGTAGATCTCCACCTCCGCGCCCGCCCGGCCCATCTGCAGGTACCAGGCGCTCAGCCAGTCGTCCGGCTCGAACGGATCCGGCTCGGCCACGTGCAGCTGGACCGGCAGCCCGTCCGCCGAGGCGTTCGCCGCGATGTCCGACGTGCCGTGCAGCAGCAGGAGTCCGCGGGCCCTCTTGTCACCGAGCGCCAGGGTCTGCGCGATGGCCGCGCCGAGCGAGAACCCCGCGTACACCAGCCCTCGCTCCGAGTAGGGCGCGGCGGCCAGGACGGCCCGTCTGAGCAGCTCGTCCTTGCCCGTCTCGTCCTTGAAGGCCATGCCCTCCTCGACCGTCTCGAAGGTGCGCCCGTCGAACAGGTCGGGGGTCCACACCCCATGTCCGGCGGCCCGGAGCCGGTCGGCGGCGGCCCGGACAGCGGGCCGCAGACCGTACGTCGAGTGGAAGAGCATGATGTCCATGAGGCCATGGTGCCAGCCGTCGCCGACAACGCCGGACGGACGACGCAGCGGGTTCCGGGGCGGATCCGGGCCGTGCGTTCATCATGCCGTCGGCTGGTTACGTTCCAGGGCATGGAGAACGTACTGCGCCCGGTGATCGTCGTCGGCGGCTCGGTCGCGCTCACCCTGCTCATGGGATGGGCCACGGACCTTCTGCTGCGCAAGGCGAACGGCACGCACCCCGAGACGCCCCTGTGGGGCCTGCTCCGGCGCGGCCGCATCCCCTACCAGTTCCTGCTGTGCGCGGCCCTGCTGAGAGGCTCGTACGACCAGGCGGAGCTTCTCCAGGCGCACCGGACCGGGGTGGGACGGGCCCTGACGCTGGTGCTGATCGGTGCCGCCGCCTGGCTGGTGGTCCGTATCGCGGCCGCGGTCGTCGAGACGACGTACACCCGTTACGCCCGCGCCCACCACGATCCGGCCCGGGTCCGGCGTGTGCGCACCCAGGTGACGCTGATCATGCGGGTGGTGGCGGCGGTCGTCGGCGTGGTGGCGGTCGCCGCCATGCTGCTGACGTTCCCGGCGATGCGGGCGGCCGGAGCCTCGCTGCTGGCCTCCGCCGGCATCCTCGGCATCGTCGCCGGTGTCGCCGCCCAGTCCACGCTGTCCAATCTCTTCGCCGGGCTGCAGATCGCGTTCGGCGACATGGTCCGGCTCGGCGACACGGTCGTCGTGGACGGCGAGTGGGGCACCGTCGACGAGATCACGCTGACGTTCCTCACGGTGCGCACCTGGGACGAGCGCCGGATCACCATGCCGGTGTCGTACTTCACCTCGAAGCCGTTCGAGAACTGGTCCCGCGGCGGCGCCCAGATGACGGGCATCGTCTACTTCCACGTCGACCACTCCGCGCCCGTGGAGGCCATGCGCGACAGGCTCCGCGACATCCTGCGCGCGTGCCCCGCGTGGGACGGCCGCGCCTACGGCCTCCAGGTCACCGACTCGACGCCCACCACCATGGAGGTGCGGGCGCTGGTGACCGCCAAGGACGCGAACGACATCTGGACGGTGCGCGTCACGGTCCGCGAGCGGATGATCCGCTGGCTGACCGACGAACACCCCTACGCGCTGCCGCGGGTCAACACGGCCGACGCGGTCCGGCCGCCCCGCGTGGACGGCCGCACACGGCACGACGGAGCGGCGCGCAGGACGCACGAACCGCCGCGGACCGGCCGGGGCTGAGCCGCGGCCGTCAGTGCCCCCGCTCCGCCCCGCCGTTGACCTGGATCACCTGCGCGGTGATGTGACGGGCGCCGGGGGACGCCAGCCAGTGCAGGGTCTGGGCGATGTCACCGGGCGTACCGGCCCGGCCGGTCGACGTCTCCGCGACGAGCCGCTCGCGTCGCGCCGGGTCCATGGCGTCGCCGAAGAACTCGGTGTCCTCCACGTAGCCGGGCGCGACCACGTTCACCGTGACGCCCCTCGGCCCCAACTGCCGGGCGAGATCGAACGCGTACGGGTGCAGCGCGGCCTTGGCCGCGGCGTAGGCGCCGCTGCCGGACCCGCGGTAGGCGGCGATGGAACTGATGAACAGCACGCGCCCGCCGGGCGAGGCGAGCCGTTCCCGCAGCGCCTCCGTGAGCAGGGCCGCGGTGAGCACGTTCAGCCGGAAGTTGACGGTCCAGGTGTGCGCGACGGCTTCGAGCGGGTCGTCGGTGGCGGCGGGCTCCAGGTTCCCGGCGCCGCCCGCGCTGTTGACGAGGACATCCACGGTCCCGAACTCCTCCGCCACGAACCGGGCGGCCCCGCGCACCGCGCGAGGGTCGCTCAGGTCCGCCGCGTAGGTCAGTGCCCCTGGCACCCCGGCCTTCTCCAGCACCTCCGCCCGCCGCCCGAGGAGCATCACCCGGTCACCGTCCGCGGCGAAGGCCCGTGCGGCCGCCAGCCCGATTCCCGTACCACCGCCGCTGATCACCACGTTGCGTGCCATGGCCCGATCGTACAAAGGCGGATGACCGCCCGCCCGGCGCCCACCGCGGATGTCGGCCGCGCACCGCGCCGGCCTACAGGGGGCGGCGCATCGCCCGGTGCGGTATGCCGGCGTCCGGGAACTTTGGTCCGTAGGTCTGGTAGCCCAGCCGCTCGTAGAACCCGAGCGCGTGCGTCTGCGCATGCAGGTCCACCGCCGCCAGCCCACGCACGCGTGCCGCGTCCTCGATCGCCGCCACCAGCGCCGCCCCGACGCCCAGCCCACGCGCCTGACGGGTCACGGCGAGCCTCCCCAGGGAGCCCACGGCCGGGTCGCCGCCGTTCTTGGAGGCGGCCGCCTCGCCGTACAGCAGCCGGCCCGTCCCGAGCGGCACGCCGTCCTCGCGCACCGCCAGGACGTGCACGGCGCCGGCGTCGTACGCGTCGTACTCGATGTCCTCCGGGACGCCCTGCTCGACGACGAAGACCTCCTTGCGGACGGCGAAGCACGCCTCCCGGTCGGCGAGGTCCTCGGCGACCCGCACCACGTACGCGGTGCTCATACCCAGCTCTCCTCGCGCACCGTGTCGAGCGCCTTCTGCAGGTCGGCCGGGTAGCCGCTCTCGAACTCCACCCACTGCCCGTCCGCGGGGTGCTCGAAGCCCAGGCGTACGGCGTGCAGCCACTGGCGGGTCAGGCCGAGCCTCTTGGCGAGCGTGGGGTCCGCGCCGTACGTCAGGTCACCGACGCACGGGTGGCGGTGGGCGGCCATGTGGACGCGGATCTGGTGGGTGCGCCCGGTCTCCAGCTTCACCTCCAGCAGGGAGGCCGAGCGGAACGCCTCGATCAGGTCGTAGTGCGTGACGGAGGGCTTGCCGTCGGCCGTGACCGCCCACTTGTAGTCGTGGTTCGGGTGGCGGCCGATGGGCGCGTCGATGGTGCCGCTGGTCGGGTCGGGGTGTCCCTGCACGAGCGTGTGGTAGCGCTTGTCGACCGTGCGCTCCTTGAACTGGCGCTTGAGCGACGTGTAGGCGTACTCCGACTTGGCGACGACCATGAGACCCGACGTGCCCACGTCGAGGCGGTGCACGATGCCCTGGCGCTCGGCGGCACCGGAGGTCGAGATGCGGTAGCCGGCGGCGGCGAGACCGCCGATCACGGTGGGGCCCGACCAGCCGGGCGAGGGGTGCGCGGCCACGCCGACCGGCTTGACGATCACGACCACGTCCTCGTCGTCGTGCACGATCTCCATGCCCTCGACCGGCTCGGCGACCACCCGCACCGGCGCGGGCGCCTGCGGCATCTCGACCTCCAGCCAGGCGCCGCCGCGCACCCGCTCGGACTTGCCGACCGCCGTGCCGTCGACCAGCACCTTGCCCGCCGCGGCCAGCTCCGCCGCCTTCGTACGGGAGAAGCCGAACATGCGGGAGATGGCGGCGTCGACGCGCTCGCCCTCCAGGCCGTCGGGCACGGGCAGGGTACGGATCTCGGGAAGGCTGCTCACCCGTCGAGTATGCCGGACTCCCCGGACAGCGCCGCAGCGGAGTCCCGGGGCTCAGCCCCGGTGGACGGTTCCGTCCGGGTCGAGGCCGCGGAAGGACAGCAGCACGATCAGGATGCCGCCGCAGACGATCGCCGAGTCCGCCAGGTTGAAGACGGCGAAGTGCTTGGGCGCGATGAAGTCGACGACCGCGCCCTCGAAGACGCCCGGCGAGCGGAAGATCCGGTCGGTGAGGTTGCCCAGGGCGCCGCCGAGCAGCAGGCCCAGCGCAATCGCCCAGGGCAGGCTGTACAGCTTGCGCGCCAGCCGGGCGATCACCACGATCACGGCGGCCGCGATCACCGTGAAGATCACGGTGAACGCCTCACCGAAGCCGAAGGCGGCACCCGCGTTGCGGATGGCCTCCAGCTGCAGCCAGTCCCCGATGATCCGGATCGGCGCGTGGTGCTCCAGCCTGGCGACCACCAGCAGCTTGCTGCCAAGGTCGAGGACGTAGGCGAAGGCGGCGACCGCGAACAGAACCGCGATCCGCCGCCGGCCCCGGGCCGGGGGCGCGGTGTCGGTGTCCGGGGCGGTTCGCTCGCCGGACGGGACCCGCCCGCCGGACCCCTCCGGCCCGGTCCCCGCCGCTCCTGGAGTTTCCGGCGTACCGATGATGCGCTCCGCCTCTGCCACGTGAGTCCCTCAACCTAGGTTCCTGACTGAGGACGAGACTACGACACGACCCCGCCGGTCCATGTGCTCAGGACGGGATCATTAACGGCGTTCCTGTTTCTGCTTGCACTCCACGCACAGCGTGGCGCGCGGAAACGCCTGCATACGGGCCTTGCCGATGGGGTTGCCGCAGTTCTCGCACAGGCCGTAGGTGCCGGCGTCGAGGCGTTCCAGGGCGCGTTCGGTCTGTTCGAGCATCTCGCGGGCGTTGGCGGCGAGCGCCATCTCGTGCTCGCGCGTGATGTTCTTGGTGCCGGTGTCCGCCTGGTCGTCGCCGGCCCCGTCCCCGGAGTCCCGCATCAAGCCGGCCAGCGCCCGCTCCGACGCGTCGATCTCACCTCGCAGCCGCACCGCGTCGGCCTGCAGTTCCGCGCGCGCCTCGGTCACCTCTTGGGGGGTCCACGGCTCCTCGCCGGGGCGCACCGCCAGTTCACCCGGCTCCACGGCGGCGACCCGCGCCTTGGGGACCGCGGTGGAGTCGTCCTCTGCTGTGGCCGTTCCAGGGGTCTTCTTCGCAACCACGGTCGTGGCTCCCGTCTGCTTCGCGGCCTCGACCGTGCCCGCCGTCGTGGCGGTACCCTTCTCGGCCGCACTCTGTGGGGGGGTGCTCCTGGTGGCGCCCTTCACGGCGCCGCTCCGTCCGGCGGCGGCCCTGGCAGGGGCCGCCTTCCTGGCGACCGCCTTCTTCGCGACCGCCTTCTTGGGTGCCGCCTTGCGGGGGACGGTCTTCTTCGCCGCCTTTTTCCCGGTGACGGGCCTCTCCGCCGCCTTCTCGGCAACAGCGCCGGTCGCCGCCGCCTTCCTGCCTGCCGCCGCCTTCCTCGCCGCCGGCCGCTCGGGACCGCCCTTCTCCTCGGCCGCCTTCTTCGAGGGGACCGCTTTCCCGGCCGTCCTCTTCGGGGGCGCCGCCCGGGACACCGCCGCCTTCTTGTCGGCGGACCTCTTACCGGCGGAGGTCCCGGCCGAGGAGGGCTTGGCCGAGGTTGTCACGGACGTCGCCTTCTCGACGGCCGCCTTCGCTGTGGACTTCTTCCCCGTGGACTTCTTCCCCGTGGACTTCTTCCGGGGGGCTGCCTCGGCAGACTCCGTACGGGCCGCCTTCTTGGCGGCCGAGGCCGTGCCGGCCCTCTTCGTGGCCGCCGTCTTCTTCGCCGATGCCGCACGGGTGCTCTTCTCGCCGTTCACGTCCTTGGCCGCCACACCGCCGGAGGCAGCCGCACCCGTGGGTCTGCCGGACGCCGACTGCTGTACGGCGGTCTTCTTCGCCACCATGACCGCGGCCCCTTCACATATTGTGATCTTGCGCGCAAATCGTGCTGGGACGATAAATCGACTTCTGGCCCGCGGCAACGGGGCACGCCAACGAATCGCCCGCCGCACGAGCGCCGCACGGTGAGCCTGCATCCGTTGTGCCCAGCTCTCCGCCCGGTAATCCGCCAGGATCCGTGTCACTGGATCCGGACGCCGCGGCCCTCGCCATTCGGGTCACCCGCCGCCCCGCACACCCCCTGCCGCGGGACCCGGAAAACCGGTCGGCCGCGGTCCGTGCGGCGCCGTACACTGGGCGGAGCGAAAAGCGTGGATGGGGACGAGTAGCGGCGTACGCAGCCATGAGCGATCCGGGGACGGTGGAAGCCCGGAGGCGAGCGCGACGTGAAGATCACCCCGGAGCCGCCGGAAGAAAGCCTTGGACAGTGGCTGCGCCCACGGCCCAGGGCCGGTAGAACCGGCATCGCGACCCCAATGAGGGGGCTCACCGGCGCGTACGGCGCACCGGGGAGCCAAGGAGGGTGGTACCGCGGGAGCGCGCCGCACACGGCGTACGGAGGATTCACGGAATTCCCCGGCTCTCGTCCCTCCGACGGAAGGCAGTACGTCCGCCGGAGGAAGATCCATGACGCAGTACCGCCAGGTGCCCGCCCAGATCGACCTGCCCGCTCTCGAGCACGCGGTGCTCGACTTCTGGCGCGAGCAGAAGATCTTCGCCAAGAGCCTGGAGCAGTCCGAGGGCCGCCCCGAGTGGGTGTTCTACGAGGGCCCGCCCACGGCCAACGGCATGCCGGGCGCCCACCACATCGAGGCCCGCGTCTTCAAGGACGTCTTCCCCCGCTTCCGCACCATGCGCGGCTACCACGTGGCCCGCAAGGCCGGCTGGGACTGCCACGGCCTGCCCGTCGAGCTGGCGGTGGAGAAGGAGCTGGGCTTCTCCGGCAAGCAGGACATCGAGGCGTACGGCATCGCCGAGTTCAACGCCAAGTGCCGAGAGTCCGTGACCCGGCACACCGACGCCTTCGCCGAGCTGACCACCCGCATGGGCTACTGGGTCGACCTGGACGACGCCTACCGGACCATGGACCCCGAGTACGTGGACTCCGTCTGGTGGTCGCTGAAGGAGATCTTCACCAAGGGCCTGCTGGTCCAGGACCACCGCGTCGCCCCCTGGTGCCCCCGCTGCGGCACCGGCCTGTCCGACCACGAGCTGGCGCAGGGCTACGAGACGGTCGTCGACCCCTCGGTCTACGTCCGCTTCCCGCTCACCTCCGGTCCACTCGCCGGCGACGCCGCACTCCTGGTGTGGACGACGACCCCGTGGACGCTGGTCTCCAACACCGCGGTCGCCGCCCACCCCGACGTCACCTACGTCGTCGCGACGAACGGCGAGGAGAAACTCGTCGTCGCCGAGCCGCTGCTCGGCAAGGCACTCGGCGAGGGCTGGAAGTCCACGGGGCAAACCTTCACGGGCACCGAGATGGAGCGCTGGACGTACCGGCGTCCCTTCGAACTGGTCGACTTCCCGGCGGACGCGGAGACCCACTACGTGGTGAACGCCGAGTACGTCACGACGGAGGACGGTACGGGCCTGGTACACCAGTCCCCCGCCTTCGGTGAGGAGGACCTCAAGGTCTGCCGTGCCTACGGCCTGCCCGTGGTCAACCCCGTGCGCCCCGACGGCACCTTCGAGGAGGACGTCCCGCTGGTCGGGGGCGTCTTCTTCAAGAAGGCGGACGAAAAGCTCACGGAGGACCTCCGGCAGCGCGGTCTGCTCTTCCGGCACATCCCGTACGAGCACAGCTATCCGCACTGCTGGCGTTGCCACACCGCGCTGCTCTACTACGCGCAGCCGTCCTGGTACATCCGCACCACGGCCGTCAAGCACCGGCTGCTGCGGGAGAACGAGAAGACCAACTGGTTCCCTGAGACGGTCAAGCACGGCCGCTTCGGTGACTGGCTGAACAACAACATCGACTGGGCGCTGTCCCGCAGCCGCTACTGGGGCACCCCGCTGCCGGTCTGGCGCTGCGAGGACGGCCACCTCACCTGCGTGGGCTCCCGCGCGGAGCTGAGCGGGCTGACGGGCACCGACCAGTCGGGGCTGGACCCGCACCGCCCGTTCATCGACGAGGTCACCTTCGCGTGCCCGCAGTGTGCGAGGACGGCCACGCGCGTGCCCGAGGTCATCGACGCCTGGTACGACTCGGGCTCGATGCCGTTCGCGCAGTGGGGCTACCCGTACAAGAACAAGGAGCTGTTCGAGTCCCGCTACCCCGCGCAGTTCATCTCGGAGGCCATCGACCAGACCCGGGGCTGGTTCTACACCCTGATGGCGGTCGGCACACTGGTCTTCGACAAGTCGTCGTACGAGAACGTGGTGTGCCTGGGCCACATCCTCGCCGAGGACGGCCGCAAGATGTCCAAGCACCTGGGCAACATCCTGCAGCCGATCCCGCTCATGGACCAGCACGGCGCGGACGCGGTCCGCTGGTTCATGGCGGCCGGCGGCTCCCCCTGGGCGGCCCGCCGCGTCGGCCACGGCACCATCCAGGAAGTCGTCCGCAAGACCCTGCTGACGTACTGGAACACGGTCGCCTTCCAGGCGCTGTACGCGCGCACGTCGGCCTGGGCGCCGAGCGAGGCCGACCCTGCCCCGGCCGAGCGCCCCGTCCTCGACCGCTGGCTGCTGTCGGAGCTCCACGCGCTCACCGACCAGGTGAGCGGGGCGCTGGAGTCGTACGACACCCAGCGCGCCGGCAAGCTCCTGTCGGCGTTCGTCGACGATCTGTCCAACTGGTACGTGCGCCGCTCGCGGCGCCGCTTCTGGCAGGGCGACAAGGCGGCGCTGCGCACGCTGCACGAGGTCCTGGAGACGGTCACGAAGCTGATGGCGCCCATCACCCCGTTCATCACCGAGCGGGTGTGGCAGGACCTGATCGTCCCGGTCACCCCTGGCGCCCCCGAATCCGTGCACCTGGCCTCCTGGCCGCAGGCCGACCTGGCCGCGATCGACCCGCAGCTGTCCAGGCAGATGGTGCTGGTGCGCCGGCTGGTCGAGCTGGGCCGCGCCACACGCGCCGAGTCGGGTGTCAAGACGCGTCAGCCGCTGCGGCGGGCGCTGGTCGCGGCGACCGGGTTCGAGACGCTGGACCGGGAGCTGCACACGCAGATCACCGAGGAGCTGAACGTCGAGGCGCTGGCGTCGCTGTCCGAGGTCGGCGGCTCGCTCGTCGACACCACGGCGAAGGCGAACTTCCGCGCGCTGGGCAAGCGTTTCGGCAAGCGCGTCCAGGAAGTGGCCAAGGCCATCGCTGACACCGATGCGGCGGCACTGTCCCTGGCACTGCGCGAGGGCACCGCGTCAATCGAGGTGGACGGCGAGACGATCGCCCTGGCCCCCGACGAGGTGATCATCACGGAGACCCCGCGCGAGGGCTGGTCGGTGGCGTCCGACTCCGGCGCCACGGTCGCCCTCGACCTGGAGATCACCGAACAGCTGCGCCGCGCGGGCCTGGCCCGTGACGCGATCCGCCTGATCCAGGAGGCCCGCAAGAACAGCGGCCTCGACGTCGCCGACCGGATCGCACTCCGCTGGACCGCGACGGACCCGGCGGTCATCGCGGCCCTGACCGAGCACTCCGGCCTGATCGCCGACGAGGTCCTCGCCACGGACCTCGCCCAGGGAGAGGCGGACGGCACGTATGGCGAGCCGTTCACCGACGAGCCACTGACCCTGACCTTCCGCCTGCGCAAGGTCTGACGGCCCACACGAAGGCCGGGCCCCGCCGAAAAATCTTGGCGGGGCCCGGCCTTCGGCGTTGTGTGCGCACGTACAACCGCTCCCCCACCCGAACACACGGCGCACGAACCGGACCGCACACACAAGGGCGGGGCCCCGGATCGGAATCCGGGGCCCCGCCCTAGAGGCTGCCGACGCCTACGGCGTACGCGTCACGGTCAGTTGTCGTCCTCGTCGATGAGGAACCCACGCATCGGCGAGGGGGCCTGGCCCATCGGCGACGGTCCCTGCGGGCGCACCGGCGCCATCGGCTGCGTCATCGCCGGGGACATCTGCTGCTGACCGCCGTAGGACGGGCCGGAAGGACCCGGGCCACCGCCCATGGTCTGGTTGCCCCCGTAAGACGGGGCACCCGCACCCGCACCCGCGGGAGCCATCGACGGCGCGGACGGCGACGGCAGAGAGGGCGCGGCCGGGGTGCGCGGCGGGGCCAGCGAGTCGTCCGCCTGGGTCTCCAGCTGGCGCAGCTGGGACTCCAGGTAGGACTTCAGCCTCGTGCGGTACTCGCGCTCGAAGCCGCGCAGGTCCTCGACCTTGCGCTCCAGCGTGGCGCGGGCGGACTCCAGGGAGCCCATCGCGACACGATGCTTCTCCTGCGCGTCCCGCTCCAGGGCGTCGGCCTTGGCCCGGGCGTCGCGCTCCAGCCCCTCGGCGCGGCTGCGGGCCTCGCCGACGATCTTGTTGGCCTCGGCACGGGCCTCGGCGATCGCCTGGTCGGCGGTCTGCTGAGCCAGCGAGAGGACACGGGCGGCACTGTCGCCGCCGGGGCCCTGACCGGGCATCCCCGGACCGCCCATGGGGCCGCCCATAGGACCGCCCATGGGGCCACCCATCTGCTGCATCGGGGGCTGGCCCATCGGACCGTGACCCTGGCCCATCGGACCGTGACCCTGGCCCATCGGCCCCGGCCCCTGACCCATCGGCCCCTGACCCTGACCCTGGCCCTGACCCTGACCCATCGGGCCGGGACCCTGAGGACCGCCCTGCCCGCTGGGGCCCGCGGGCAGCTGCGGGGCACCGCTCGGCAGCTGGGGCGGGCCACCCATGGGGCCGCCCATCTGCTGCTGCGGCGGGCCCGATATCCCGGCGGGCACGGGGGCACCCGGACCTCGCATACCCTGCTGCTGGTCCTGTGGCTCCGGGGGTTTGCGCATGTTCTGCTGGTTCTGCGCGGCGGCACGCGTGGCGGCGGCCAGCTTGGCGCGCAGATCCTCGTTCTCCCGGAGCAGACGGGTCAGTTCGGCTTCGACCTCGTCGAGGAAGGCATCGACCTCGTCCTCGTCATAGCCTTCTCGGAGGCGGACGGTCGTGAACTGCTTGTTCCGCACGTCCTCGGGGGTCAACGGCATCTCTTCACCTCAACGTAGTCATCGGCAGTCGGCAAGACCGTATCGTCCACAGTCACCTCGCGAGGTTGCCCACGATGGAGATCAGGATGTAGACGATGATCATCAGTACGAAGAAGGACAGGTCGAGCGCCACGCCCCCGAGACGCAGCGGCGGGATGAACCGCCGCAAAAGCTTCAACGGTGGATCGGTGACAGTGTAGGTGGCCTCCAGAACGACCACCATCGCCTTGCCGGGTTGCCATGAGCGGGCGAACTGGAAGACGTAGTCCATGACCAACCGGAAAATCAGCACGATGAGGAAACACATCAGCGCGATGTAGAGAACCTCCAAGACCACGCCCATGATCCGTGCTTCCCTCTCCCCTGTTCCGTACGGCTTTCCGGTGGTACGTCTCAGCTCTGGTTGAAGAACCCGCCCTCTGCGATGCGGGCCTTGTCCTCCGCCGTGACATCGACGTTAGCAGGAGACAGCAGGAACACCTTCTGCGTCACCCGCTCGATACTGCCGTGAAGACCAAACACCAAACCGGCCGCAAAGTCGACAAGTCGCTTCGCATCTGTGTCATCCATCTCAGTCAGATTCATGATCACCGGGGTGCCCTCACGGAAGTGTTCCCCGATGGTACGGGCCTCGTTGTACGTCCGGGGGTGCAGTGTGGTGATCCGGTACGGCTCTCGTTCGGACACGACCTTGGGCATGATCACCGGTGCGTTCTTCTCCAGACTCTGACGTTCTTGTGTGATGGACGCCACGGGCGCGATGCGCGCCGGACGTCCGGATTCCGCGGGGAGCGAAGCAGAACGGGACACCGGGTCACGCTGCACCGGCGGCTGCACCACTCGCACCGGTTCATCCCTTTGGGACTGAAGTGCCTGGTGCGACTGGCGAGACGGCTCGTGCCGCCTGCGGTCCCGCTCCGGCTCCGGGTCGAGCTCGGGCTCAAAGTCGTCGTCGGGGTCGAACCCCCTGCCGTCGTACCCATCGTCCTCCACGAGGCCGAGGTAGACCGCCATCTTGCGCATCGCGCCGGCCATGCTCTGAGTCCTCCGCTCTGTGGTGGATCGACTGATGACTGCCAAGTGCCCGCGATCCACGAGGCCGTTATGCCCGCCTTTCGGCGGTAATGACCATATTTTCTGCTGTGGTCCGACTTCTTGGCGACGTTACCCGAGCCTGGGGCGGACTCCGAGTACCGCAGTGCCGACGCGCACATGTGTCGCCCCGGCGGCCACGGCCTGTTCGAGGTCCGCACTCATCCCTGCCGAGACCATGGTTGCAGCCGGATGGGCTCGGCGCAGGTCAGTCGACAAATCCATCAACCGCTCGAACGCCGCCTGTTGACGGCCCGCGTACTCTCCGGTGAGCGGCGCCACGGTCATCAGGCCGTCCAGCCGCAACCCGGGGGCCTGTGCGACGAGGTCGCCCAACTCTTCGATTCCCCCCGGCGCCACGCCCCCGCGCTCCCCCCGCCCGCCCTCGCCCGCGTCGAGCGCGACCTGCAGGAGACAGCCCACCTCGCGCCCGGCCCGTGCGGCCTCCCTCGACAGCGCCGCCACGAGCCTGGGGCGATCGACGGACTGCACGAGATCCGCATAACCGACCACCGAGCGCACCTTGTTGGTCTGCAATTGACCGACAAAATGCCATGTGAGCGGCAGGTCCGAGCATGCGGCCGCCTTGGGGGCCGCGTCCTGGTCGCGGTTCTCGGCCACGTCACGCACACCGAGTTCCGACAGAATCCGCACATCGCTCGCGGGATAGGTCTTGGTGACCACGATCAGTGTCACCTCTTCCCGCTTGCGCCCCGCGGCCCGGCACGCGACCGCGATACGCCCCTCCACTTTCGCCAGGTTTGCGGCGATTTGCTGCTTACGATCCGTCATTCCTCATCAGTCCAGCCAGACATAGCCCGCGAGCCGTCCGGTGGCACGGTCGCGGCGGTACGAGAAGTGATCACGCGATTCACGCGTGCACACCGGCGACTGCGCCCGGTCGCGCACCCCGAGCCGTTCGAGCTGGGCGTGCACGCCGGCGGTCACGTCGACCGCGGGAGTGCCCCAGCTCGTCTCGGCGTGCGCCGCCGGTTCGACGGCGGACACCTCGGCGCGCATCGCCTCCGGCACCTCGTAACACCGGCCGCAGACGGCCGGCCCCGTGCGGGCGACGATCCGGGACGGTTCGGCGCCCAGTTCCATCATCGCGCGGACGGCGGCGGGGACGACCCCGGCGACCATGCCGGGGCGGCCCGCGTGGACGGCGGCCGCGACCCCGGCGGCCGGGTCGGCGAGCAGGACGGGCGTGCAGTCCGCCGTGAGCACGGCGAGGGCGAGACCGCGCCGTGCGGTGACGATCGCGTCCACCTCGGGTACGGCCGCGGCACCCCACGGCTCGTCGACCACGGCCACGTCCGCCCCGTGCACCTGGTTCATCCAGACCACGCGGGCCGGGTCGAGGCCCAGCGCCCCCGCGGCCAGCTCCCGGTTGGTCCGTACCGCCCCGGGATCGTCGCCGACCGCTCCGCCGAGATTGAGCTCCTCGTACGGAGCGGCGCTCACCCCGCCCCACCGGTCGGTGAAGGCGAAGTGCGCGCCGCTCACGGTGTCGCGCTGTCCTATCACTTCAGGAAGTCCGGCACATCCAGCTCCTCGGCCGCGCTGTCCGAGTAGGTCCGCGACGGCGGCACCGACGGGGTGACCGGGAGATCGCCCACCGGCTCCGGGGCCGGTTCCGGCGCTTCCTTCGGTGTGACGCTGCCGAGCGAGCCGAAGGAGGGGCGGCTTTCCACGGGGCGGACCGGCTCCTCGCGCTTGACCGAGGACGCGCCGAGGACGTTGTCCCGCTTGGCGGGGGGCTGCCCGCCGTCGAAGCCGGCCGCGATGACCGTCACCCGCACCTCGTCGCCGAGGGCGTCGTCGATGACCGCGCCAAAGATGATGTTGGCCTCGGGGTGCGCGGCCTCGCTCACCAGCTGGGCGGCCTCGTTGATCTCGAAGAGGCCGAGGTCCGAGCCGCCGGAGATGGACAGCAGCACGCCCCGGGCACCGTCGATGGACGCCTCCAGCAGCGGGGAGGAGATCGCCATCTCGGCCGCGGCCACCGCGCGGTCGTCACCGCGGGCCGAGCCGATACCCATGAGGGCCGAACCGGCTTCGGACATCACGGACTTGACGTCAGCGAAGTCGAGGTTGATGAGACCGGGGGTGGTGATGAGGTCGGTGATGCCCTGGACACCGGAGAGCAGGACCTGGTCGGCCGACTTGAAGGCGTCGAGGACGGAGACCTGGCGGTCCGAGATGGACAGCAGCCGGTCGTTCGGGATGACGATGAGGGTGTCGACCTCTTCGCGCAGTTCGGCGATGCCGTCCTCGGCCTGGTTGGCGCGGCGCCGCCCCTCGAAGGTGAACGGGCGCGTGACCACGCCGATGGTGAGGGCGCCCAGCGAGCGCGCGATGTTGGCCACGACGGGCGCGCCGCCGGTACCGGTGCCGCCGCCTTCACCGGCCGTCACGAAGACCATGTCGGCCCCCTTGAGGACCTCCTCGATCTCCTCGCGGTGGTCCTCGGCGGCCTTGCGGCCCACGGCCGGGTTGGCGCCGGCGCCGAGTCCGCGGGTGAGTTCGCGGCCGACGTCGAGCTTGACGTCGGCGTCGCTCATCAACAGAGCTTGCGCGTCGGTGTTGATGGCGATGAACTCGACGCCCTTGAGGCCGACCTCGATCATCCGGTTGATGGCATTGACACCACCGCCGCCGACACCGATGACCTTGATGACTGCGAGGTAGTTCTGCGGTGCTGCCACGTCGAAGGCCTCTCGCCTCGAATTACGTCGCCGTCGTTCCGCGGGTGCCCCGCGAGGCGACGGCTGATGCCGAATGGGACGGTCCGAACGCCGACCCGAACCCTAACCCTGAAGTTTAGGGTTACCAGTGCGCCTGTTCCTTGGACTCTTCCGAACAGGACACTAAGTCGACAAGCGGCGCCCGTTCAACGAACACGCCGAACCTCCCGTTTTTCTTTTCACCCTATGTGATCAGCCGTAGCGCTGCCCAACCAGGGTGCTGGCCTGCGCTGATGTGCGTCAACTCCCCGATGACGCGGGGGCGGTGGGGGAACTCACGTCGAAGTGCCGGGCACGGGGCGCGGCTTTCATCAGCGCGGTCAGCGCGGCCGCCTTGGCCCGTCCCATCTCCCCGCTGCCCCACATCACGCCGCGGCCACCCGTCAACTCCAGCGAGATGGAGTCGTAGGAACGGACCTTGACGGTCCGGGTGTCGCGGGCGACGGCGGCCGGAATGTCCTGGGCGACCCGCACCGCCTCGCGGATCAGCCGGTCGGTGCCGAAGCGGCGCGTGCCGGGCGACGGGATCGGCGTCAACTCCAGTACGGGAACCGCCTTGGGTGGCTCCGGAACCGTGGCGAACCGCACCCCCTCCTTGTCCACTTCGTCGAATTTCCCCCTGTTTCCGACCAAGAGAACCGGAGTGCGTTCGGTCACGTTCAGCCGGATTCCACGGGGCCAGGAACGGACGACGTCGACCGAGGCGATTCGGGGCAGTTTCCGGCGCACACGCGCCTCGATCGCATCGGTGTCGAGGGAAATCAGGGGCGATCCGAGCGACACGTCGGCCGCCTCGCGCACCTGCGCCCCCGTCAGGACCCGTGTCCCGGAGACGGAGACATGCCGCACGCGCAGATACGGTGAGCCGTACAGCAGCCAGCCAAAGCCGCCGGCCGCCAACACCACTCCCAGCAAAAGGATGATGACCATACGAGGGCGGCGCAGCCGGCCACGCCGAGGCGGCCGGGGCGGGCCGGACTCCCGTTGCTGCCGCTTGCCGCGCTCTGCGGTCGTCGGTCCGGCCACGCGCACTCCCCTTCCCTGGCCGGGCTCACCTCCAGGGCGCTCCGGCCGGCGCCGGGAGCCGACCGCGCTCAGCCCTTCGG
Source organism: Streptomyces caeni (assembly GCF_042678285.1). Classification (NCBI taxonomy): domain Bacteria; kingdom Bacillati; phylum Actinomycetota; class Actinomycetes; order Kitasatosporales; family Streptomycetaceae; genus Streptomyces; species Streptomyces caeni. The sequence goes on along the minus strand of NZ_JBHUDX010000070.1, from coordinate 10,157 downwards.
GCCTGCGTCTGCTCGGCCTCTCGGCACCGGCGCGTCCCTTCGGCTCACCCGCCGATGTGTCACTGGTGGTGGCGCGAGGCGATCGCCTCGTACACCATGCCGACGAGCAGGTCGTCGGCGTCCCGGCGCCCGAACTCCGCGGCGGCGCGGGACATCTCGTACAGCCGGTGCGGATCGGCGAGCACGGGCAGGACATTGCGCTGGAGCCATTCGGGCGTCAGTTCCGCGTCGTCGACCAGCAGCCCGCCTCCGGCCTTGACCACCGGCTGGGCGTTCAGCCGCTGTTCGCCGTTGCCGATGGGCAGCGGAACGTAGGCGGCCGGGAGCCCGACGGCGGAGAGTTCGGCGACGGTCATCGCGCCCGCACGGCAGAGCATCATGTCGGCTGCGGCGTACGCGAGATCCATCCGGTCCAGGTAGGGTACCGGGATATAGGGGGGCATTCCCGGCATCTGATGCACCTGCGGCAGTTCGTTCTTCGGACCGACCGCGTGCAGGATCTGGATGCCGGACTGCTGCAGGTACGGGGCGACCTGCTGGATCACCTCGTTGAGCCGGCGCGCGCCCTGTGAGCCGCCGGAGACCAGCAGCGTCGGCAGGTTCGGGTCCAGCCCGAAGGCGGCGCGGGCCTCGGGACGCATGGCGGCGCGGTCCAGGGTGGCGATGGAGCGGCGCAGCGGGATGCCGATGTAGCGGGCGCCCCGCAGCTTGCTGTCCGGGGTGGAGACGGCGACCTGGGCCGCGTACCGCGAACCGATCTTGTTGGCGAGGCCGGGGCGGGCGTTGGCCTCGTGGATGACGATCGGCACGCCGAGGCGCTTGGCGGCCAGATAGCCGGGCAGGGCCACATAGCCGCCGAAGCCGACGACGACATCGGCCTTGGTGCGCTCGAGGATCTGTTCGGCCGCCTTGATCGTGCCGCGCAGCCGCCCGGGGACCGTGATCAGCTCGGGGGTCGGCTTCCGCGGCAGGGGGACGGCGGGGATCAGCGCGAGTTCATAGCCCCGCTCGGGTACGAGCCGGGTCTCCAGGCCGCGCTCCGTGCCCAGGGCCGTGATCCCCACGGTCGGGTCCTGCCTGCGCAGGGCGTCCGCGAGGGCGAGCGCGGGCTCGATGTGGCCGGCGGTCCCCCCACCGGCGAGTACGACATGCACCGAAATTCACCGCTCTCCGGACGAGCGCGCCGCCGAGGCGCGCCGTCGCATCGTGTTCCGTCTCCGAGGTCCCGCAGGGCCTCCCGCCCGCTTTCTACCAAAGCGGGGTTGCCGCATCGCAAGCGCCGCCCGCGCAGCGGGCTCGTCGCGTGCGAAGGCGATCAGCAGCCCGATGGCGAACATGGTCGGCAGCAGGGCGGATCCTCCGTAGGAGAACAGCGGGAGGGGGACGCCGGCGATCGGCAGCAGGCCGAGCACCGCACCGATGTTGATCACCGCCTGAGCGATGATCCAGGTCGTCACGCCTCCCGCGGCGTACCTCACGAAGGGGTCCTCCGTGCGTCCGGCCACGCGGATACCCGCATAGCCTAGAGCCGTGAAGAGGGCGAGCACCGACAGCGTCCCCGCGAGGCCCAGTTCCTCACCGGCGACGGCGAAGATGAAGTCGGTGTGCGCTTCGGGAAGTTGACCCCATTTCTCCACGCTCGCGCCGAGGCCGGAACCGAACAGTCCGCCGGACGCCAGCGCGTAGATCCCGTGCACGGCCTGCCAGCACTGGTCGTTCGGGCCGGGGTCGGCGGCACCGATGCAGGCGAGACGGGCCATGCGGTTCGGGCTGGTCTTGATCAGGACGACGCCTATGGCCGCGGCGATCGCCAGCACCCCGACGAACAGCCTGGTCGGCGCCCCGGCCAGCCACAGCAGCCCGAACAGGATCGCGGTCAAAATGATCGCCGTGCCCATGTCGCCGCCCAGCATGATCAGCCCGAGCAGCAGGAACGCCACCGGAACGAGCGGCACCAGCATGTGCTTCCACTGCGTGAGCAGCCGCTTCTCCTGCTTGCGCGCGATCAGGTCGGCGCCCCACAGCACAAGCGCCAGCTTGCCGAACTCGCTGGGCTGGATCTGGAAGGAACCGCCGAGTGCGATCCAGTTCTGGTTGCCGTTGACCGCCATCCCTATCCCCGGCACCTGCACCAGGACCATCAGGAAGACGGCGCCCGCCAGGATCGGGTACGCCAGCGCCCGGTGCAGCTTCACGGGCATCCGCGAGGCGACGAGCAGCAGCAGGGTCCCGATCGACGCCGCGAGGAACTGCTTCCGGAAGAAGTACGACCCCGGCAGCGACATCTGCAGCGCGGTGATCTGAGAGGCCGAGTAGACCATCACCAGGCCGAGCACGGTGATCAGCAGACTGCCGCCGAGGATCAGGTAGTACGCGGTGAGGGGCCGGTCCCAGGCCCGCCGGGTCCGCGTGAGCAGGCGTGCCACGGGGTTGTCGCGCGGGAAACGGAACATATCGGGCCGCTTTGCGGCCCGCTGGACGGGAGGACGGCCGGTACGGCTGCCGGGCACGCCGCTCACCCCGCCACGACGCGCCGGCACGGCGCCGTGCCACCGGCGGAAAGCCGCCGACGAGACACCAACCACATCCCTGTCACGCGTCCCTCCCAGGGGTCCGGGCGCGCCCGGACTGACCGAGACCCGCCGTCAGGCGCTCGCGCCGAGTTCGCGAACCGCTTCCGCGAAGGCGTCGCCGCGCTTGTTGTAGTTCGCGAACATGTCCATGGAGGCGCAGGCCGGTGCCAGCAGCACCGTGTCGCCCGCGCGAGCGAGCCTCCGCGCCTCCCGCACAGCCGCGGGCATCGCCCCAGTGTCGGTCCGCTCGAGGTCGACGACGGGCACTTCCGGCGCGTGTCGCGCAAGGGCTTCACGGATCAGCGCCCGATCCGCCCCGATGAGCACCACGCCCCGCAGCCGCGGTGCCGACCTGGCGACCAGCTCGTCGAAGGCCGCGCCCTTGGCGAGCCCGCCCGCGATCCACACGATCGACTCGTACGCCGCCAACGACGCCTGCGCCGCATGCGTGTTGGTGGCCTTGGAGTCGTCGATGTAGGCCACCCCGTCCACGTCCGCCACGTGCGCGATGCGGTGGGCGTCCGGGGTGAAGGCCCGCAGCCCGTCCCGCACGGCCTCCGGGGGCACCCCGAAGGCACGCGCGAGGGCCGCCGCGGCAAGGGCGTTGGCGATGTTGTGCGGTGCCGGCGGGGTGACGTCGGAGACCTCCGCCAGTTCCTGGGCGTTCCGCTGCCGGTTCTCGACGAAGGCCCGGTCGACCAGGACGCCGTCCACGACACCGAGTTGGGAGGGCGCGGGGGTGCCGAGCGTGAAGCCGACGGCCCTGCAGCCCTCCTCGACGTCCGCCTCGCGCACCAGGTCCTCGGTGGCCTTGTCGTCGGCGTTGTAGACGCAGGCGACCCGATTGCCTTCGTAGATGCGGCCCTTGTCGGCCGCGTACGCCTCCATGGAGCCGTGCCAGTCGAGGTGGTCGGGCGCCAGGTTGAGCACGGCGGCGGAGTGGGCGCGCGGCGACGGCGCCCAGTGGAGCTGATAACTCGACAGCTCCACCGCCAGGACGTCGTACCGCTCCTCGCCGAGGACGGCATCCAGCAGCGAGACCCCGATGTTGCCGACGGCGGCCGTGCGCAGGCCCGCCGCCTCCAGGATGGAGGCGAGCATCTGCACGGTCGTGGTCTTGCCGTTGGTGCCGGTCACGGCGAGCCAGGCGGCCGCGTCGGGGCCCCGTAGCCGCCAGGCCAGCTCGACGTCGCCCCAGACCGGGACGCCCGCCTCGGCCGCGGCGGCGAACAGCGGCTTGTCGGGCCGCCAGCCGGGCGCGGTGACGATCAGCTCGGTGCCCTCCGGCAGGGTGGCCCCGTCCCCCAGCCGGACCGTGACGCCGAGCGCCTCCAGCTCCGCGGCCTGCGCCCGGGCCCGCTCGTCGTCGCCGTCGTTGACGACCGTCACGATCGCGCCGAGGCCGTGCAGCGCCTTGGCCGCCGGGACGCCCGAGACGCCGAGGCCGGCGACGGTGACGTGCTTGCCCTGCCAGTCGGTCACTTTTCCGCTGCCCATCCCGCGTAGAAGATGCCCAGTCCGACGATCACGCAGATGCCCTGAATGATCCAGAAGCGGACCACGACGAGGACCTCGGACCAGCCCTTGAGTTCGAAGTGGTGCTGGAGCGGTGCCATCCGGAAGACCCGCTTGCCGGTCAGGCGGAACGAGCCGACCTGGATGACGACGGACAGGGTGATCAGGACGAAGAGGCCGCCGAGCAGCGCGAGCAGCATCTCGGTGCGGGAGCAGATCGCGAGCCCGGCGAGGGCGCCGCCCAGGGCCAGGGAACCGGTGTCGCCCATGAAGATCTTGGCGGGCGAGGTGTTCCACCACAGGAAGCCGAGGCAGGCGCCCATCAGCGCGGAGGCGACCACGGCCAGGTCGAGCGGGTCGCGGACCTCGTAGCAGGCGGCCGGGTTGGTCAGGGTTGCCGCGTTGGCGCAGGACTCCTGGAACTGCCAGACGCCGATGAAGGTGTACGCGCCGAAGACCAGCACGGAGGCACCGGTGGCGAGGCCGTCGAGGCCGTCGGTGAGGTTCACGCCGTTCGACATCGCGAGGATCATGAACAGCGCCCAGATCACGAACAGCACCGGGCCGATGGTCCAGCCGAAGTCCTGCACGAAGGAGAGCTTGGTGGACGCCGGGGTGTTGCCCCGGGCGTCGGCGAACTGCAGCGCGAGCACGGCGAAGGCGATGCCGACGATCAGCTGGCCGGCCATCTTCGCCTTGGCCCGCAGACCGAGCGAGCGCCGCTTGACGATCTTGATGTAGTCGTCCAGGAAGCCGACCAGGCCCATGCCGCCCATCAGACCGAGCACCAGCAGCCCGGAGAAGGTCGGCGTGTAGCCCGTGATCACCTTGGACAGGAAGTACGCGGCGATCGTCGCCAGGATGAAGGCGATGCCGCCCATCGTCGGCGTACCGCGCTTGCTGTGGTGCTCGCGCGGGCCGTCGTCGCGGATGTACTGACCGTAGCCCTTGCGGGCCAGCAGCTTGATCAGCAGCGGGGTGCCGATCAAGGTCAGGAAGAGGCCAATGACTCCTGCGAACAGGATCTGCTTCATCATCGGGCGGCAACCTCACCCTCGGCACCGGCCTCGAGCAGCGCCTGCGCCACGCTCTCGAGCCCGACCGACCGGGACGCCTTCACGAGTACGACGTCTCCCGGGCGCAATTCGCTGCGCAACAGGTCGACCGCCGCCTGTGCGTCGGACACGTGCACCGACTCCTCACCCCACGAACCCTCGTTATATGCGCCCAGTTGCAGCCAGGACGCTTCCCTGCCCCCGACCGCGACGAGCTTGCTGACGTTGAGCCGGACGGCGAGCCGTCCGACGGCGTCGTGCTCGGCGAGCGCCTCGTCCCCGAGCTCGGCCATCTTGCCGAGCACCGCCCACGTACGCCCCCCTTGTGCCCGTGCGGCCTTGCCCATCGCCGCGAGCGCGCGCAGTGCGGCCCTCATGGACTCGGGGTTCGCGTTGTAGGCGTCGTTGACGACGGTCACGCCGTCCGGGCGCTCGGTGACCTCCATCCGCCAGTGGGAGAGGGAGCCCGCCTCGGAGAGCGCGAGGGCGATCTCGTCTGCGGACATGCCCAGCTCATGGGCGACGGCGGCCGCGGCGAGCGCGTTCGACACGTGGTGCTCACCGTACAGGCGCATGGTCACATCGCTGCACCCGGAGGGTGTGTGAAGGATGAAAGAGGGCTGTCCGCTGTCCGTGAGTCTCACGTTCTCGGCGCGTACGTCCGCTTCGCCGGACTCTCCGAAAAGGAGGACCTTCGCCTGAGTACGGGAGGCCATGGCGCGTACGAGCGGATCGTCGGCGTTGAGGACCGCGACGCCGCCGGCGTCCGCCGCGGGCAGGCTCTCGACGAGTTCGCCCTTCGCCTGGGCGATCTTCTCGCGGCTGCCGAACTCGCCGATGTGGGCGGTGCCGACGTTGAGCACCAGGCCGACCCTCGGCGGGGTCAGGCCGGTGAGGTAGCGGATGTGGCCGATGCCGCGGGCGCCCATCTCCAGGACGAGGAACCTCGTCTCCTCGGTGGCGCTGAGGGCGGTGAGCGGCAGCCCGATCTCGTTGTTGAGCGAGCCGGGCGTCCACATGGTCGGTGCCTTGCGCTGGAGCACCTGGGCGATGAGGTCCTTGGTACTGGTCTTGCCCGCGGAGCCGGTGAGGGCCACGAGGGTGGCTCCCAGCCGCCCGACGACGTGGCGGGCGAGGGCGCCGAGGGCCGCCTGGACATCGTCCACGACGATCGCGGGCACGCCGACGGGGCGGGACGCCAGCACGGCGGCGGCACCCGCCTCCACGACCGCCTGCGCGAAGTCGTGTCCGTCCACGCGCTCGCCGGCGAAGGCGACGAAGAGGCTGCCGGGCTCCACTTCGCGGGAGTCCCGGACGACCGGTCCGGTCACCTGGACGGACGGGTCCGGTATGTCGTGCGTCTGCCCGCCGACGACTGAGGCGATCTCGGCGAGGGAGAGGGCGATCACAAGTTCATCCCTGGGTCTTCTGGATAGCTTCGCGGAGCACCTGGCGGTCGTCGAAGGGACGGACCACTCCGGCGATGTCCTGGCCCTGCTCGTGGCCCTTGCCCGCGACCAGCACGGTGTCCCCGGGCCGCGCACGGGCGACGGCCGCGGCGATGGCGGCGGCCCTGTCCTCGAAGACCTGCACCTCGCCGCGTTCGTGGGCGGGCACGGAGGCCGCGCCTTCGAGCATGGCCGCGAGGATCGCGAGGGGGTCCTCGGAGCGGGGGTTGTCTGAGGTCAGCACTGCCGTGTCGGCGAGCCGGGCCGCGGCGGCGCCCATCGGCGCGCGCTTGGTCCGGTCCCGGTCGCCGCCGCAGCCGAGCACCACGTGCAGCCTGCCCTCGGTCACCTTGCGCAGGGCGCGCAGCACCGACTCGACCGCGTCGGTCTTGTGCGCGTAGTCGACGACCGCGAGGTACGGCTGCCCGGCGTCCACGCGCTCCAGCCGTCCCGGTACGCCCGGTACGGCGGCGATGCCGTCGGCGGCTGTCTGCGGGTCGAGACCGGCGGTGGCCAGGGCGGCGATCGCGGCGAGGGTGTTGGCGACGTTGAAGGGGCCCGGCAGCGGCGACCTGGCGGCGATCCGCTCCCCCTTGGGGCCGGTCACGGTGAACGTCGCGTCCACCGGGCCGATCCGGACGTCCTCGGCGCGCCAGTCGGCGTCGGGACTGCCTTCTGCGGAGAAGGTGACGACGGGCACGCCGGCCTCCTTGGCGAGCCTGCGGCCGTACTCGTCGTCCTGGTTGACGACACCGACCCGGCTGCGTTTCTCCGTGAACAGCTGCGCCTTGGCCCGGTAGTAGTCCTCCATGTCGGAGTGGAACTCCATGTGTTCCGGGCTCAGGTTGGTGAAGACCGCGACGTCGAAGACGCAGCCGTCGACCCGGCCCAGCACCAGGGCGTGGCTGGAGACCTCCATGGCGACCGCCTCGACCCCGCGCTCGCGCATGACGGCGAACAGTGCCTGCAGGTCGGTGGCTTCGGGCGTGGTGCGCTCGGACTTGACGCGCTCCTCACCGATCCGCATCTCGACGGTGCCGACGAGCCCGGTGCTGAGGGAGGTCCGCAGGCCCCCCTCGACGAGGTACGCGGTCGTGGTCTTGCCGGAGGTGCCGGTGATGCCGATCTGGAGCAGACTGCGCCCGGGGTGGCCGTAGATCCTGGCCGCCAGCTCGCCCATCCGCCCGCGCGGATCGTCGACCACCAGGACCGGGATCCCCGTCGCGGCGGCGCGCTCGGCGCCCGTGGGGTCGGTCAGCACCGCGACGGCGCCGAGGCCGGCCGCCTGGGCGGCGAAGTCGGCGCCGTGCAGCCGGGCGCCGGGCAGAGCGGCGTACAGGTCGCCGGGGCGGACCGCGCGCGAGTCGTGGGTGATGCCCGTGACCTCGGCGGCGCTCTCCTGCGCGGTGACTCCCAGCCGGTCGGCCAGCTCCGCGAGGGGTACGGCGGAGACATGGACCGGTCGCGGCGGTCCCGGATAGGTCACGGAGGCGCTCTCCTGGGGGGTGGGGGACTGATCAGCGTGTGGCACGGCGGTGAGCGTACCGGGCCCACCCCCGCCCGGGCTAAAACGGAGGCCGGGGGCAGGACGCTCCGGCGAGGGTGGCGGTGGGAGACGGGTGGGCGCGGGCGGGGGCTGGTTCCCGGGATCGGGGGTGATCGTTGTCACGAGCTGGTTCCTGGTCGGTCTTTCCCGTAGTGCTGATCATGGCGTGAACGTGACGGGGAGGTTCGCCGCCCCGGCGCCGGTGGGCGGCACCTGGAGGGTCTTCAGGGCGAACTCCATGACCTGCTTGAAGATCGGACCGCAGATCTGGCCGCCGAAGTAGCTTCCCTTGGTGGGGTTCTGGATCGCACAGTAGACGGTGACCCGGGGCTTGTCGGCGGGTGCGAACCCGGCGAAGGAGGACGTGTAGCCGCGGTACCTGCCGGTGGCCGGATCCACGCGGTTGGCCGTACCCGTCTTCCCCGCGACCCGGTAGCCGGGGATGCGCGCCTTGACGCCCGTTCCCTGCTCGTCGTCCACGACGGACTCCAGCATCTGGGCCAGGGCCTTCGCCGTCTTCTCGCTGACGACCCGGGTCTCTTTGGGCTTCGGGACGGGCGTGAAGCGTCCGTCCGCCCCCTTGGCGCCGCGCACGAGTGTGGGTTCGATCCGGACGCCGCCGTTGGCGACGGTCGAGTAGACCGACGCGGCCTGCACCGCGTTGATCGACAGGCCCTGGCCGAAAGGAATCGTGTACTGCTGCGACGTCGACCAACTGCCGGGGGGCGCGAGGATGCCCTTCGTCTCGCCGGGGAACCCGAGCCCGGTCGGACTGCCGATGCCGAACTTGCGCAGGTACGAGTAGAGGACCCGGTTGGCCTCCGCCTGCGTCGTGCCGAGCTGGCCGGCCGCCAGGATGGTGCCGATGTTGCTGGACTTGGCGAGGACGCCGTTGAGCGTCAGATACCAGGTCAGGTGGTCGATGTCGTCCTGGAACATCCGGTCGCCCCGGTGCAGCCGGTTGGGCACGGTGACGTGCGTCATCGGCGTGGCGACGTTCTCCTGGAGCACGGCCGCCATCGACATGACCTTGGCGGTGGAGCCGGGCTCGTACGCGTCCTGGAGGGCCGCGTTGCCCAGGGCCGCCGGATCGGCCTTCGACAGGTCGTTGGGGTCGAAGCCGGGCGAGTTCGCCATGGCCAGGATCTGGCCGGTCCGCGTGTCCTGCACGACCACGTAGCCGCGGTCCGCCTTCGACTTCTTCACCTGCTCGGTGATCGCGTTCTGGGCGGCCCACTGAATGTCGCGGTCGATGGTCAGCTCGATGTCGGATCCGGCCACCGCGGGCGTCTCGGTGGAGCCAGCGGTCGGGACCAGACGGCCCCCGGACTGGGCGTAGCGGATCCTGCCGTCCTGGCCGGCCAGCTCCTTGTTCAGCAGTTGCTCGATGCCTCCGCCGCCCTTGCCCTCGGCGTTGACCCAGCCCAGTATCCCGGCGGCGAGGCCGCCGTTCGGGTAGACGCGCTTGCTGGTGGGCTCGGCAAGGACGCCCGCGAGGACGCCGACCCCGTCCCTCTCGCTCTCGGCCTTGGCCGCCAGCGTGTTCTTCAGGTCCTTGATCTGCTTCCAGACCTGGGGGGTCCGGCGGCGCGCCAGCAGGACGTAGCGGGTGTGCGGGGTCCTGAGCTTCTTGGCGATCGCGGCGGTGTCCTGGCCCAGGATCGGGGCGAGAAGCTCGGCCGCCTGCTCGGGCGCGTCCGACGTCTTGGTGACCTCCTCGGTGAACAGCGTGGGATCGGCCGTGATGTCGTACGCGTCCACGCTGGTCGCCAGCTTGATGCCGTTGCGGTCCGTGATCTCGCCGCGCACGGCGGCCAGGGTGCGGCCGACGTACCGGTTCTGGTCGGCCTTGGCGGCGTACGCGCTCGCGTCCACGGCCTGCACCTGCAGCAGCCGTGCGACGAAGGCGAGCATGACCAGGGTCAGGGCGAGGCCGACCATGCGCAGCCGGGGACGAGGGCTGCCGAGCCGGACGGTCCGGGGCGCGGGACCGCCGCGGGCCGGGGCCGGACGGGGGGCG
>NZ_JBHUDX010000069.1:0-15006 GCF_042678285.1 Streptomyces caeni | reverse complement strand
GAACCCGACGCCCCCGCTGCGACACGCGACGGCCCACCTCGACACGGCACGGGACATAACGGGCACCCAGCCGCCCACGGCGACGACGTCAGGCCACAGACGAATCGAGGTCAATACCTCCACTGTCAAGCGGGGCCTGTGGTCGGCCGCGTAGGTACTTCAAGTACTTCCCGACTTTGGAAGGTGACCAGGAGTTCCGTGAGGAGTTCAAGAATTTCCTGGCAGCGGGAAACGATAACCGGGACCGGTGTAACGGCAACAGCGGTACCTCCTGGGTGTACTACATGCCGCTCGATAGCGTGAACGGCAACCGTGCCACCGGCGTGATGGCATGTTTGCGGGACGAAGGCGTGGACTACAAGGGGCGTGGCAAGAAGCTGGATCCGGAGAAGGATACGGAGATCGTGGGCAGCGACATTAATCGGAGCGCACAGGTCCTGCCGTCCGACCCAGCTGGCTGGGCAGACAACGACTCTCGCAGGGGCTACCAGCGGGGACACCTTCTTGCCCGGTCGCTCGGCGGCAGCGGGACCGAACCTCGTAACCTCGTCAAGCTGTACAAGAAGCCCGCGTACGCCCCGGCGAGCAGTACGGCCGCGGCGGCGGGCCGGCCTGCCGCTCCCCTTCGGGCTGATGCGGGCGAACAGCCCGGTGATGAGGGACTTCGAGGGCAGAGTGAGGGACCGTCTGGATGCTGGGGAGACTGTCTTCTACACGGCCATATCAGTCTATGAGATGCATCAGACCATTCCGGACCGGATCGGACTCTTCGCTCTGGGTGATTGGGGTTATGTTGGGCGCTGTACCGTCTATAATACGGCGACTGCGCTTCCGGGCGGCGGCGGTGGATTGGATCCAGCAGTAGTGAGTATTGAAAAGCTGGCTCGTGACGTTGGCATGGAGGTGCCACGGCGTTTCGTCGTTGACTGGCAGCGTGCTGAGTCGGAGATCGGGGCACGACTTCCTCGGGAATACAAGGAATACGTCTACTGGTTCGGGCCAGGTGGCTTTGAGGATGACTTCGTCGTGAGTCTTCCAGGAGTTGAGAACTCCAATATTGAGTTTCTGAATAATTTCCGGGACGAGGTTGAGGACCAGCGCAGCTGGAATTCCGGCGATCGAACTCCGGCGCCCATTCGACTCTTTCCCGAGGCTGGCGGCTGGCTCCCGTTTGCGGTCACCGTTGAGGGGTGCGCCGTCTTCTGGGTGACCGAGGGCGACGATCCGGACCGCTGGAAGGTTGCGGCCCGCACCAGGTGCTGGGAACCGGAGTACTTCGACGGTGGTTTCGCGGAGTTCCTGCGCGCCGCTGTGTGGGGGGCGGTCGGGTTCGAGGGCCTGCCCGGGCCGCAGCACACGCCTCCGCTGGAGTTCTGGCCGGACGACGGCTCCTGGTTGGGCGGTGGGGGCACGTGCTTGGACGCTTACGGTCACTTCGAGGAGGCTCCGGGAGATGGGAACGGCGAGCAACGAGCGAAATGAGTGACCCGGGCATGAAGCGGTGTGCAAACAAAATGGCGAATGCCCTCAACTAAGGGCTTGCAGATCATCAACATGTCGTCTTGATCTTGCTGTTGGGGTCGTTGCTCGGGCCTGTGTAGCGAACGGTGGAACTCGGTCGGTCTTGTGTTCAGCGGCGTCCGGCGGTGAGCCGGCCGTCGAAGGTGATGTCGAAGGCTTGGAGCGCGGCCTTCCAGCGCATGGTCCAGCGTTTGCGTCCGGTGCCGGTCGGGTCCAGGCTCATGACGGCGAGGTAGACGCATTTGAGGGCGGCCTGGTCGGTGGGGAAGTGCCCCGGGCCCCAGGGCGTCGGCGTACTCAGATGTCGTCCGGTTCAGGCTGGTTCGCCACGTCTCGCGGTGTCCTGGGAGCGGAGCATGCGGCCGGGGTTTGGCCAGGGACAATGCCCTCATGGACATCATCGTTGAGATCCATGTGCCCCTGCGGGAGGCCCCGGGCACTGCGGAGGATTCCTATGCCTTCCCCTGGATCGACCAAGTCGAGGACTTCCTTGCCGAGCAGGAGGTAGTGGAGGTGCATGACGAAGGAGAGGAGCACGGCGAGGCGTACGTCTTCTTCATCGCCGGGGCCGCCGAGGCGGATCTCCTGGCCGTCGCGTCTCGCGTGGCGAGAGTTCCGGGCGTCCCGAGCGGAGTGTTCGCGATGGTCACGAACGATGAGGCGGAGGAGATCGGCCTCGGGCGACGCGTGGATCTGCCGCTCGGATAGTCCTCGACAGGACCGACGGTCGGCGCGGATCGGCGTTATTTGAGCGGTACTGGCGGGTGACGCTCCGCCGCTCGACGGCTCCCGACGAGCTGGACAGGCACGGACTTTGATCACGGAGTTCTCGACGCCCCGTGACCTGCCTGGAAGACCGTGCCTGCCGACGCATCATCGCCGATCCCGCCCGCCCTTGACCAGCTCAGTGAGCATCCAGAGGTGGCGCCGGGGGAAATCCCCGGCCTTCTGCAACGTCTTGCCGAGGTGCCCGACCCGCGCGATCCGCGCGGGGTGCGGCATGCCCTGACCGTCGTGCTCGCGCTGACCGCGTGCGCGGTGCTGGCCGGGGCAACCTCGCTGCTGGCAGTCGGCGAGTGGATCGTCGACACCCCGCCCCAGCTGCTCGAACTCATCGGGGTGCGGCCGGACCCACTGTGCCCGAAGCGGCACCTGCCGGAGGAATCGACCGTACGCAGACTGCTGGCCCGCATCGATGGCGACGCACTTGACCGGGCTGTGGGCCGCGGGCTCGCCGACCGTCGCGCCCCTGCCACAATCCCACTACGAGGACTTGCCGTCGACGGAAAGAGCCTGCGCGGTGCCGCGAGGGCCAAGGGCCGCAAGATCCATCTGCTGGCCGCGCTGGACCACACCACCGGCCTCGTGCTTGCTCAGCTCGACGTCGGCGAGAAGACCGGCGAAATCACCTGCTTCCAGCCGCTGCTGGAGGCAGTCGCCGACCTGGCCGGCGCGGTCGTCACCAGCGACGCGCTGCACACCCAGCGCGAGCATGCCGTTTACCTCCTCGGGCGCCGAGCCCACTACATCGTGATCGTCAAGGGCAACCAGAAGAGGCTCCGCACGCAGCTCAAAGCCCTTCCCTGGAAGGACATCCCGCTCCAGGGCCGCACGCGCGACGCCGGTCACGGACGATCCGAGATCCGCCGGATCAAGGCCGCCACCGTGAACAACCTGCTGTTCCCGCGAGCCAGCCAGGCACTCCAGATCAAGCGCCGCCGTACTGACCGCAAGACGGGCAAGACAACCGTCAAAACCGTCTACGCCGTCACCAGTCTGACCGCCGAGCAGGCCACCCCTGCCCAGCTCGCCAAGCTGGTTCGGGACCACTGGAAAGTGGAGACCCTGCACCACATCCGCGACACGACGTTCGCCGAGGACGCCTCCCAACTGCGGACCGGCAACGCGCCGCGCGCGATGGCAACCTGGCGCAACCTGGCTATCGGCGCCCTCAAGCTCTCCGGCGCCACCAAGATCGCGGCCGGCCTCCGCCGCAACGCCCGTGATCCACGACGACCGCTCACCCTCCTCGGCCTCGCGTGATCACAAACCGGACGTCATGCAACTACGTCGAAGCCCTGCCCCGGGCCCGGACGGCCTTGCGGATCCTCGCGTTGGTGCTCTCGATCGCATTGGTACCAGGTATGAAAGTCGTGGGCGCCATTGTCCGCGTCCTGGTGACCGGGCCTCGGCCCGGTTGTACGGTGCGACCGTCAGGACAAGGGGTGCCCGGGGATTCAGCATGGGCAGGCCGATCTTGAACGATGGGCTGCGAGCCCGCCTTAGTAGATGGCCGCCCCTGCGACTTGCCTGGCTGCGTCGAGAGCGCGATTCCGTAGGTGTCGTTTCGCCCAGCTGACCCCGCATCAGATACACGCCAATGCAGGGAGGTGGACGGTGGGACGTTCCATCGGACTGGACATCCACCGCGACTTCGCGCAGGTCGCAGCGGTGGAGAACGGGTTCGTCGCGGACTGGGGCCGGGTGGACTGCCGACCCGAGGCACTGCGGGAGTTTGCCGCTGGTCTGCGGCCGGACGACCAGGTGGCACTGGAAGCCACCGGGAATGCGAGCGCGGTGGCGGTGCTCCTGGAGCAGTACGTGGCCCGCGTGGTGATCTCCAATCCGGTCAAGACTCGGGCGATCGCCGAGGCCAAGGTGAAGACCGACAAGGTCGACGCCCGCATCCTCGCGCAGCTGCTGGCCGCCGACTTCCTGCCGGGCACCTGGCTCCCGGATGAGCGCACCCGGATGCTCCGTCGCCTCTCCACCCACCGGGCCCAGCTGGTGCACGGCCGGATCCAGGTGAAGAACCAGGTCCAAGCGGTCCTGCATCGCAACATGCTGCCGCGTCCGCCGGTTTCGGACCTGTTCGGAACCCGCGGCCGGGCCTGGCTGGAGCACCAGACGCTGCCGGCCGACGAGCGCGAGACCGTGGGCGCGCTACTGCGCCAGCTCGACTTCTACGGCGCAGAACTCGCCGCAGTGGAGCGGCGCCTGGCCGCCGAGGCGCTGGACGACCCTGTGGTGCGACGATTGATGACCATCCCCGGGGTGGACGCGATGACCGCGGTCACGGTGCTTGCCGCGGTCGGAGACTTCCGACGGTTCCCCAGCTCCGACAAGCTCGTTTCCTACCTTGGCCTGAACCCGCGGGTGCGCCAGTCCGGCGGGCAGCCGGCCCACCACGGGCGGATCACCAAGGCCGGGTGCGGCAAGGCCCGTGGGATGCTGGTGCAGGCCGCGTTCGCCGCGCTGCGCTCCCCGGGCCCGCTGCGGGCCCTGCACCAGCGGATAGCCACCCGGCGCGGCTTCCAGATTGCGATCGTCGCGGTCGCCCGGAAGATCACCGTCATCGCCTGGCATCTGGTCACCAAGGAGCAGGACTACGCTTTCGCCCGCCCCAGCCTGGTCGCCTTCAAGCGCCGCAAGCTCGAGCTGACCGCAGGCGCCGAACGCCGCATCGCCCGGCGCGGTGCGGGCTACGACTACAACAACAAGGCCCTACGGCGCCACGAGCGCGAGATCGCTGAACAGGCCGAACGCGCCTACGGGCTGCTGACCTCCCAGTGGCAACCCACGCGCCCACCCGGCAAGCCACCGCTGCCCCCATTCCCGGTGCCGATAACGGGGCTGCGACCTGCCCTGCTTGACGATTACATCCGTGGTACAGACGATCTTGCGGATCTCCACGTCGAATTGGAGGAAGGGCAGCAGGCCGCCCTCCCCGGTGAGCTTCACGCCACCGGCTTGAGCTCGGGCCACCAGCTCGGCGATCAGCCCGTCATCCACGGCGTTCGTCCCAGCCACAGCGGCCTCCCCGGCCTTGGCGTCACTCGTCACGTCAGTCATCAACTGTCGCTTCCAGCTCGGGAGTTACACCGCTCACCGGGCTCTGTCTCACATGCGGTGGTGACAGAGCGTCATCGCTGATGTGCCTGGTCCGAGCTCCGAGGAGAGCAGTCGCAGACGCGCCGTCGAGCGGTGTGGGCACAGGGGCGACGGTTGCTTCACCCATGCTGGTCCGGGAGTGCTACCGCCAGCCATAGCGGCTACTTACCGTTACCACCGCATGTGGGACAGAGCCGCTCACCGTACAGACCCGTGGTAGGAGCCAACTGTATTGCTCGGACTGAAGATGACCGCTCGCCCCCCGCGTCCGCCTGCGCCGGGGCCATTGGAGGACTACGCGGCCCGGTTCGACGGCCTCTTCTTCAGCTTGGCCTGACGCCCCCGCCGGCGCACCCGCCACCGGCCCCGCCGAGGACCCCTACGACCGCAGCCGGCCCTTGAGGGACGGCTCGGAATCCCGGGGCGCCGGGTGCGGGAGGGTTTTTTGTACGTGACCGGGTGAGGGGCGGCGGTACCGTTGCGGTTCCCCCAGCGCCGGCCCCGGAGATCAGCGCAGGGTCGGAACCTCGCCTCCCTCCGCAGCCAGGGCCGCCACTCGGTTCGGCAATTGGTGGATTCGGCCAGCCCCGAGGGCGTTTGCCAAGCCGCATAGGCGCCGCCGGAGGCCCGGATCCGCCACTTGCCCACGGCAGGCCACCGCTCACCTTCGAAGACCCCGGTGCGCGGACGCCGGTTCCGTAGCTCGCCCGCCGCGCGGTGGGCCGACGGTCGCCGGTGCCGCTCTTGCGGGCGAAGGCGGTGCCCGGGCTGCGCAAGGAGAACGTGGTGCCGGTCCTGGGCCGCGCCAAGGACCCTCCTGTACGTTCTGGGCAGCAGCGGGTCCTTCTCGCGCTGGACCATGTACAACCCGCGGGATGGCTTCCACCCGCCCATGGAGTCGCACCGTGAGTCGGCCGCCTCGGCCCGACGCCCCGGGTGCCGTTGTTCCCGGAGCCCGGCGGGTGGTTGCCCTTCGGCTTCACTACCGGCGGTGACGGGCTGTCCTGGGTCACGTCCAGGGACGACCCCGACAGATGGACCATTGCCGGCCGCCCGAGCCGTGGCGTCTCTGGCCACCCGCACGGCGTGCCAGCCGGCCGGAGTCCAGGGCTGCGGTCCGTGGGGCCGCGTACGTTGTTTGGCACGCGAGCGCCACCCGTAGCGGGCACGGGGCGCCCACATGGCATCCAGCCTGCCCTGTTGCAGGTCGATGCACCTCGCACCGCGCCACGCCCTCCCGCGGACGCTGGTGAAGGACAAGTGCGACGCCCAGGCCGCGCCCCGTCTCTCCCCCCATGGCGGCCGCCATCCGGGACGACCTGGGCCGGGTCCGGGCACGCCTGGTACGGCACGGTGAGCGGCGCTGCTTCGGGGTGGGGGCGGGGCGTCAGGTCCTCGCCGCGCCGGGAGTCGTGCAGAGGCGGCCGGGGAGCCGTCATCCGCCTGCCGGGGGGCGGTCGGCTTCCTTGCCGACCCGGTCGATCATGATCATGGCCACGTCGTCGGCCAGGCGGCCGCCGGTGTGGCGGACGATCCGCTGGTGGAGTTCTTCCAGAAACTCCTCCGGGGTGTCGGCGTGCACCGCCTCCATGGCCTTCGGCAGGGGGAAGAACTCGTCGTCGCGGTTGCGGGCCTCGATCACACCGTCGGTGTACAGCAGCAGACGGTCACCAGGCACGAACGGATGCCTGTCCGGCTCGGCGGGAGAAGCCGTGACGAGGTCCTCCAGGCCGAAGGGCGGCCATGGACGCGTGGGCATCAGGGCTCGGACCTCGCCCCGGTGCAGCAGCAGCGGAGGCGGGTGGCCGCGGTTGACCAGGTGCACCACGGGTTCGTCCGGGACCTGGGCCAGAAGGGCGGTGGTGAATCCCTCCATCAGCACCACCTCATCGACCGTCCCCGGCACGGCGATCTCCCGCCGCAGCGCGTCCGCGCAGTGGTGCATGACCTGCACCAGGTCGTCCTCGTAGTGCACGGCCTCCCGGAAGGCACCCAGCGTGACCGCGACCGCGCGGAGGGCACCGAGTCCCTTGCCTCTGACGTCCCCCACGATCAGCCGGACGCCGTACCTCGTGGAGACCGCCTCGTACAGATCCCCGCCCACCTGTGCCCCGGTCTCGGCGGCGAGACCGAGGCTGGCCGCCCGCACGGGGCCCAGCCGAGGCGGGACGGGCCGCAGGATGACGTTCTGTGCCGCCACCGCGATGCGGCGGACCTGGTCGAGCTGGTTCTGCCTGTACGTATGCATGGTCTTGCTCATCGCGACACTGGCCGCGGACACCAGGAAGATCGCCAGGAAGTTGGTGTAGACCTGCTGGGTGCCCCACGCCTGGTTGAACGTGGCGGTCGTGACGCTGACGGCCAGGGCGACTCCCGCGGCGGCCAGGGTCCCCCCGGGCCCCATGATCAGCCCGGCCAGGGCCGGCGTGGCAGTGAGGAGCGGGCCCGTGTACAGAAAGTGCGCGGGCGAGAGCTCGAGCCCCACGACCAGCAGTGCCAGGGCGAAGGGAACGCACCGCGCGAGTCCGAGGCGTACCCGGCCATGACCGCCCGGGGCAGGCGGAGCAGCTGGGCGGAAGAGCGCCCACATGGCTCCCAGCCTGCCCCGTTGCAGGTCGATGCACCAGTCAAACGGGGTGGCGTACGGGAAGGCCGGACGGGTCGTCGTCGCGGGTTTCCGGACGGCTGCCGCCCTCCCGGGCCCCGCGCGTCCTGCGAAAGGTTGGCCGAGCCCTGACGGATTGCTGATGAAGTGCTGTCGTCGCCCTTAGACCGGCCCTCCTGAAGTCGTCGGCGTTTCCCGGCGTCGGCCTCCGAGGCAGCCCCTGACGCGGAGCGCGGCCGTTCACAGCGGCCGACATCCACCGCCGGCGTCCCAAGCCCTGCGCTCCGACGCGTGTCGCAGTCGTGCCGGTGCCCCGCCCGGAGCCAGGACGGCGCCATCGCGCCAGGAAAGAAGGGAGGTACAACAACCGACTGCTGTCGCCGGGCCGTAACTCCCCCCTGACGCTCGGCGACAGCACCCCGCCGGGGGACTGCACGGTCCATTACATCACCGGCTCCCGCCATGACCCCGGGCCCGCCCGGCTGTTCACCCCCGAGGGCCTGGTCGAGCTGGTGCCGGACGTGACGCTCCGGGACGTGTACCTGTGCGGACCTCCCGGGCTGATCGCCGCCGCGTCGAGGGCCCTGAAGGAGCTTCGGGTGCCCGAGCGTCAGATCCATCTCGCCCTGTTCGGCCGGGGCCACCGCCGGGGCACGGGTCCCCGGCCGCGGCGAGGCGCGGACGTAGGGGAGGAGCGCGCCGCCCCTGTGACAGGGGACGGACGGGCGCGCCGCCCTTGTGATCCGGTACAACCTTTCACCGGTTTCCGGGCGTCAAGAGAGCGGACGTGCCGGGAGCACGTCCGACTCCACGCGAGGGATGAGGACTTCCATGACTCACCGGATGCCCCGGCGTGCCCGGGTGCTCTGCGCGGGCCTAGGCGCCGGACTGCTCATACCGTTCGCGGCGGCCGCCACGCCCGCGGCCGCCGCGACACCGACGGTCAGCTGCACATCGGGGAAGGCGGGGCTGGCCGCGAAACTGCAGAAGGACATCACCGCGGCCCTCGCCGGCCGCAAGGGCACGATCGCGGTCGGCCTCTACGACCGCTCCACCAACACGACGTGCTCGCTGCGCGCCACCTCCGCCTACGACTCGGCCAGCGTCGTCAAGGTCACCGTGCTCGCCACGCTGCTGTGGGACGCCAAGAAGCACAACCGCTATCTGACGGGTCGTGAGGTGAGCCTTGCCACGGCCATGATCACCAAGTCGGACAACAGTGCCACCAGCGCGCTGTGGAAGCAGCTCGGCCTGACGAAGATCAAGGGCTTCCTCGCCGCCGCCGGCATGACCCGGACCAAACCGGGCGCCAACGGCTACTGGGGCCTGACCCAGATCACCGTGCAGGACGAGCAGAAGCTGCTCAAGCTGATCACCGCCAGGAACTCGGTGCTGAGCGACAACTCCCGTGCGTACATCCTGAAGCTGATGGGGAAGGTCATCTCCTCGCAGCGCTGGGGCACCCCGGCGGGTACGCCCTCCGGCGTCGCCGTGCACGTGAAGAACGGCTGGCTGCAGCGGTCCACGTACGGCTGGCGCGTGCACAGCGTCGGCACGTTCAACGGCCGCGGCCACGACTACATGATCACCGTGCTCACGCACGGCAACAGCACCATGAGCTACGGCGTCACCACCATCCAGAACGTCGCCAGGGCCATCCACAAGGACCTCGTGCCGACGACCAGCACCACCAGCACGTACGTGCCCACGAGTTCCCCGCGCGAGGCGTTCCTGGCCGTTCCCGCGAGCTGACGCGGCCACGGGGCGCGGCCGGCCGGCGCGGTCCGCACCCGGCCGGCCGTGCCCCGGCCCTCCGGCAGCCGTCGTTCAGCGGCCGTCCCCATCGCCCCGGTCCGCTGCGGCGGCGACGAGCGCCTCCACCACGTCGACCGCGCCGCCGTCGGCGTGGTGGCTGCCGGCGGTGCCGCTGCCGGCCTGGACGTCGGCGGTCCGGTCGACCTCCGGGACGGAGTCGGCCTGGGAGTTGTCGAGCACGGTGATCAGGCTGTCGCCCTCGACCGCGGCGGGCGCGGCGGCGTCGGGCAGGACCGCCGCCGGGGACCGGGCGGTCCGGGTGCGCCGGATTCCGCCGGTCATCCGGCCACGCCCGCCCGCCCCGGCCGCAGGCGCGCGATGTTCCGCTCCAGCAGCTTGGTCGAGACGGCGACGCCGACCCCGCCCGGCCGGTCCACGGCCGGAAGCCGTCCGTCGGCCACCTTCAGGTCGGCCAGCGCCGAGTCCATCGCCTCGTGGGCGGCGAACAGGCACGGAGTGCTGTAGATCGCGACGTCCACGCCGAGCTCGGACAGCTCGGTCAGCGACAGCCGCGGTGACTTGCCGCCGGCGATCTGGTTGAACAGCAGCGGCTTGTCCCCGATCACGTCCCGGATCCGCCGGATCCACTCGACGCTGCGCACTCCGTCGACGAGCAGTACGTCGGCGTCGGTGGCGGCCAGCGCCTTGGCCCGGTTCAGGATGTCCTCCTCGTCCGTGGCGTCCGTGCGGGCGACCACCACCAGGTCACGGCGCGTCGCCAGCACCATCTCCAGCTTGTCGAGGTACTCGGGCAGCGGCAGGATCCGCTTGCCGTCGGCGTGCCCGCACCGGCGCGGCCGCTTCTGGTCCTCGAGGATCACCCCGCAGGCCCCGGCCCGCTCCAGTGTCTCGACCACATGGCAGGCCACCTCGGGGTCCGCGTACCCGTCGTCGATGTCGACGAGGAGATGGTGGCGGGGGAACGCGCCCCTGAGGCGCTGGACGAACGCCACCATGTCCGGCCAGGCGATGAAACCGATGTCCGGCAGGCCGTAGTGCGATGCCGCGAACCCGAACCCGGACACGAACATTCCGTCGTAGTGCTCGGCCGCGACCGAGGCCGAGTACATGTCGTAGACACCGATCAGCGGTGTGGTTCCCTGTGCGGCGATTCGCTGCCGCAGCCGGTTTCCGTAGGACACCGTCCACCCTTCCTGTCTGGAGGTTTTTACCTTTCCTGGAGTATGTCTATACCTACTGAAATGCATTCCTGTACGAAACCTTTACTCACCCGGTCGGCTCAGCGCCTTCACCGCAGAAACGTCACTGGCCGTCGGCCGGTCAGATCTCGCCCGACTCTTGCGGCGGGATGAATTCCGCCCTGGTCCGCGTTGGTGCCTTGCGGAAGATCAGGACGGCAGGGACGGCAGGAAGGGATCGGCGTGGCAGCGCACGAGGGGGAGAAACCGGGCTGGGCACGACGGCTGGCCGCGTACGGGTGGCGGTATCCGAAGGACGTCCTGCTCGCGCTCGGGTCCTCGCTCGGCGGCATGGCCGTCCTGGCGTTCGTCCCGCTGATCACCAAGGTGATCATCGACGATGTCGTCACCAGTCACACCCGGTCCATGGCGCCCTGGGCCGGTGCCCTCGTCGGCGCGGCCGTCCTCGTCTACGTCCTCACCTACATCCGCCGCTACTACGGCGGCCGGCTCGCCCTCGACGTCCAGCACGACCTCCGCACGGAGATGTACGGGACGATCACCCGGCTCGACGGGCGCCGCCAGGACGAGTTGTCCACGGGGCAGGTCGTGGGCCGTGCCACCAGCGACCTCCAGCTGATCCAGGGCCTTCTCTTCATGCTCCCGATGACCATCGGGAACGTCCTCCTCTTCCTGATCTCCCTGGTGATCATGGCCTGGCTGTCGCTGCCGCTGACGCTGGTCGCGCTGGCCGTCGCGCCCGCCCTGTGGTTCATCGCCAAGCGAAGCCGCACCCGGCTGCACCCGGCCACCTGGTACGCACAGGCCCAGGCGGCCGCCGTGGCGACCGTGGTCGACGGTGCCGTCACCGGCGTCCGGGTGGTGAAGGGCTTCGGACAGGAGGAACAGGAGACCGGGAAGCTCCGGGAGGTCGGGAGCCGGCTGTTCGCGGGCCGGCTGCGCACCATCCGGCTGAACGCCACGTACACCCCGGCCCTCCAGGCCGTGCCCGCCCTCGGCCAGGTCGCCATGCTGGCGCTCGGCGGCTGGCTCGCGGTGCGCGGGCACATCACGCTCGGCACGTTCGTCGCCTTCTCCTCCTACCTCGCCCAGCTCGTCGGCCCCGTGCGGATGCTCGCCGTGGTCCTCACCGTCGGCCAGCAGGCGCGCGCGAGCACCGAGCGCGTCCTGGAGCTGATCGACACCGAGCCGTCGCTGCGGGACGGCACCCGGGAGCTGCCGGCCGACGCGCCCGCGACCGTCGAGTTCGACGACGTCTCCTTCGCGTACCACGACACCGCGCAGGGCAGGAGCCCGGTCCTCGACGGTCTCTCCTTCGAGATCCGCCCCGGCGAGACCCTCGCCGTCGTCGGCTCCTCCGGCTCCGGCAAGTCGACGGTCTCGCTCCTGCTGCCCCGCTTCTACGACGTCACCCACGGCGCCGTCCTCGTCGGCGGCCACGACGTGCGCGAACTGACGCTGGAATCGCTGCGCGCCGCCATCGGGCTGGTCCCCGAGGACTCCTTCCTCTTCTCCGACACGGTCCGCAACAACATCGCCTACGGTCGTCCCGACGCCACCGACGAGCAGATCGAGAAGGCCGCGCGCGCGGCCCAGGCCGACCGCTTCATCGCCGAACTGCCCGACGGGTACGCCACCAAGGTCGGCGAGCACGGCCTGACCCTGTCCGGCGGCCAGCGCCAGCGCATCGCCCTGGCCCGCGCGATCCTCACCGACCCGCGGCTGCTGGTCCTCGACGACGCGACCTCCGCGGTGGACGCCCGGGTCGAGCACGAGATCCACGAGGCGCTGAAGCAGGTCATGGAGGGCCGCACCACCCTGCTGATCGCCCACCGCCGCTCCACCCTCAATCTGGCCGACCGTATCGCGGTCCTCGACGGCGGCCGCCTCGCCGACATCGGTACGCACGAGGAACTCCAGGCGCGCTCCGCCCTGTACCGGCGGCTGCTCACCGACCCGGACGAACTCGGCGGCGTCTCCCCGGGCCACGCCCTGGCCGCGTCCCCGCAGGAGGACACGAGCATCCGCGAGGAGCTGGACGCCGAGTTCGACGCCGAGCGCGGCGTCACCCCCCATCTGTGGACCGGCGACCGCGAGCCCAAGGACCACGCGCTGGCCGGGACCCCGGCCACCCCCGAACTCCTCGCCCAGGTCGAGAAGCTGCCCCCGGCCACCGGCACCCCCGACGTCGACGAGGCCCGTGCGGTCCGGCCGGAGGAGTCGTACGGCCTCACCCGGCTGCTGCGCGGTTTCGGCCTGCCGCTGCTGGCCGGCCTCGCCCTCGTCGCCGTCGACGCGGGCATGGGCCTGCTGCTGCCGGTCATGATCCGGCACGGCATCGACCAGGGCGTCTCCCGGCTCGCCCTCGGCGCGGTGTGGTCCGCGTCGCTGCTCGCGCTGCTCGCCGTCCTTCTGCAGTGGGCGGCGCAGATCGGTGAGACGCGCATGACCGGCCGGACCGGCGAACGGGTCCTCTACTCGCTCCGGCTGAAGATCTTCGCCCAGCTCCAGCGGCTCGGACTCGACTACTACGAGCGTGAGCTGACGGGCCGGATCATGACGCGGATGACGACCGACGTGGACGCGCTGTCGACGTTCCTGCAGACCGGGCTCGTCACGGCCTTCGTCTCCGTCGTCACCTTCTTCGGCATCATGGCCGTGCTGTTCGTGATCGACCTGCAGCTCGCGCTCGTCGTCTTCGCCACCCTGCCGCCGCTGGCCGTGGCGACCGTCTTCTTCCGCCGCGCGAGCGTGAAGGCGTACGAACTCGCCCGGGAACGCGTGTCGGTGGTCAACGCGGACCTCCAGGAGTCGGTGTCCGGACTGCGGATCCTGCAGGCGTTCCGGCGTGAGCGGGACGGCCGGCGGCGGTTCGGCGAGGGCAGCGACAGCTACCGCCGGGCGCGCATCCGCGGCCAGTGGCTGATCTCCGTGTACTTCCCCTTCGTGCAGCTCCTGGCGTCGGTGGCCGCCGCGGCCGTCCTGATCGTGGGCGCGCACCGGGTGGACGGCGGGACGCTGACGACCGGTGCGCTGGTCGCGTACCTGCTGTACATCGACCTGTTCTTCGCGCCGGTGCAGCAGCTGTCGCAGGTCTTCGACGGCTATCAGCAGGCCACGGTGTCGCTCGGCCGCATCCAGGAACTGCTCCGGGAACCGACCGCGACGAAGGCCGCCGACGAACCGCTCCCGGTGCCGTCGCTGCGCGGCGACATCGCCTTCGAGGACGTCCACTTCGCCTACGGCGACGACGAAGAAGCCCTCCGCGGTGTCGACCTGGTGATCCCGGCCGGTCAGACGGTCGCCTTCGTCGGCGAGACCGGCGCGGGCAAGTCGACCTTGGTCAAGCTGGTGGCACGGTTCTACGACCCCACGCGCGGGCGGGTGCTCGTCGACGGCACCGATCTGCGGTCCCTCGACCTGACCTCGTACCGGCACCGGCTCGGCGTCGTGCCGCAGGAGGCGTACCTGTTCGCGGGGACCGTCCGGGACGCCATCGCCTACGGACGCCCGGACGCGTCCGACGCCGAGGTGGAGGCCGCGGCGCGGGCGGTCGGCGCGCACGACATGATCGCCACCCTCGACGGCGGCTATCTGCACGAGGTCGCCGAGCGCGGCCGCAACCTGTCCGCCGGGCAACGGCAGCTGATCGCCCTGGCCCGTGCCGAGCTGGTCGGGCCCGACGTCCTGCTGCTGGACGAGGCGACCGCCGCGCTCGACCTGGCCACCGAGGCGCAGGTCAACCGGGCCACGGACCGCCTCGCCCGCCGCCGCACGACGCTGGTTGTGGCCCACCGGCTGACGACGGCCGCCCGCGCGGACCGGGTCGTGGTCATGCACCACGGCCGCCTCGTCGAGGACGGCACGCACGAGGAACTGCTGCGCCGGGGCGGCCGGTACGCGCGGCTGTGGCGGACGTTCGCCGGGGAGACGGAGCCGGAGGAGACGGTGGGCTCCACGGCGTCAACTTGACCCGGTCCTGAAGGATCGGGCTTGGAGGTAGTGCCCAGCTGG
>NZ_JBHUDX010000068.1:25602-53477 GCF_042678285.1 Streptomyces caeni | reverse complement strand
CCGCCGGCTCCGGTGTCTCCGCCTTTTCCTCCGCCGTCGCCTCGGCCGCCGGCTCGGGCTCCGCCTCCGCCTCCGCCTTCGCCGCCGGCGCGGGATCGGGCTCCGTCACCGGCTCCGCCGTCGCAGGCGTGCCCTGCCTCGGTACCGTCACGTTGTCGAACGCCGCCGCCACCAAATCGTGCTCGTCGGTCGTCCGGCCGGACGACTGCGCCGGGATCTCGGCCGACGCCGACCCCGCCGACGCCGACGCCGACCCCGCCGACGCCGACGCCGACGCGGCCGGCTCCGTCGCCGGAGCCGGAACCGTCGCCTCCGTGGGCGTCGTGTCCGTGGCCGTCTCGCGCGAGGGCTCCCCCTCGGCGGTACGACCCTTGCGTGAGCGGCCGAACGCGTTCCGCAGGAGAGTGAGAATGCCCATGTGCGCAACCCTTCGCGTGAGGTGATGCCCGTCAATCCCTGGCCAGGACGGACACGTAAGGTTAGCGGCCACAGGTGCCGATCTTGGGGAGGGTTCAATCATCGGACACGCCCGATGTCAAGACCGCATCGCCTCCGTCACCCACACCGTGACCGAAGAATTCACTCCCGCAGGTCGCGCCACGCCGACGGGGTACCTCAACACCCTTACGGATTCCCCTGGTTCACCTACAGTTCATCCATCCGCCCAGCGCTTGCACTCCCATACACCTAGCGTCACGTCCACGCCAAGGGATCGTATAGGGAGAGTAAAGTGCGTAAGCAGCTGCCGCTGATCACAACATCGTCCGCCGCGCACCCAGGCGGGCGGTCCGCCCTGACCTGCCGCTTCCGGTGCGGCAACGCCTGTTTCCACGAGGTACCCAACACCAGCTCCAACGACTACGTCGGTGACGTCATCGCCGGAGCCCTCAGCCGCCGCTCCGCCCTCCGCGCCGCGGCCGTCGTCACCGTCGCCACCGCCACCGGTGCCGCCGCCGTCGCGAAGGCCCCGCAGGCGCGGGCCGCCACCGCGTCCGCCGACGCGCGGGCGCAGGCCGCCGCGTCCTCCCGCACCGGCGCCGCCCGCGGTCTCCGCTTCGCCCCCGTCGCCCCCAACACCGCCGACGCCGTCACCGTCCCCGACGGCTACGGTCAGAACGTCGTCATCCGCTGGGGCGACCCGATCCTGCGCGGCGCCCCCGCCTTCGACCCGGAGAACCAGACCGCCGCCGCCCAGGCAGGCCAGTTCGGGTACAACAACGACTTCCTCGCCCTGCTCCCGCTCCCGGGCGAGCGCCACCGGCAGCTCCTCGTGGCCAATCACGAGTACACCGACGAGGTGCTCATGTTCCGGGACTACGACCCCGAGAACCCCACCCGGCAGCAGGTCGAGGTGGCCTGGGCGGCCCACGGCCTGGGCGCCGTCGTCGTCGAGGAGGACAGGCACACCGGCCGGCTCACGGCCGTGCCGCGCCACCCCCTCAACCGCCGCCTCACCGCCACCAGCGAGTTCCGCCTGACCGGGCCCGCCGCCGGGTCCGACCTCCTGAAGACCTCCGCCGACCCGACCGGCCGCACGGTCCTGGGCACCCTCAACAACTGCTCCGGCGGCACCACCCCGTGGGGCACCACCCTGCACGGCGAGGAGAACTTCAACCAGTACTTCGCGAACGGCAGCCGCGCCACCGACAAGCGGTACGGCATCGGCACGTCCGGCACCGGGCGCAAGTGGGAGCGGTTCGACCGCCGCTTCGACCTGGCCCAGGAGCCCAACGAGGCGCACCGCTTCGGGTACGTAGTCGAGTTCGACCCGTACGACCCGCACTCCACGCCCCGCAAGCACACCGCCCTGGGCCGGTTCAAGCACGAGGCGGCGACCGTCAGGCTCACCGACGACGGGCGGCCGGTCGTCTACTCCGGGGACGACGAGCGGTTCGACTACTTCTACAAGTTCGTCGGCAGCAAGCGGATGCGGCACGGCGGCTCCCGGGCCGTGCGCGAGCACAACCTCTCGCTCCTCGACGAGGGGACCCTCTACGTCGCCAAGCTCACGGGGGACTCGCCCGCCTCCGAGATCGACGGAAGCGGAAAGCTCCCGGGTGACGGGGAGTTCGACGGTTCCGGCACCTGGATCCCGCTCGCCACGGCCACCGCGCACGGTGCGGTGTCCCACGTCGAGGGCATGAGTGCCGAAGAGGTCTTCGTGTTCACACGGCTCGCCGCCGACAAGGCCGGGGCCACCAAGATGGACCGCCCCGAGGACATCCAGCCCTCGCCGCACACCGGCAAGGTGTACGTCGTCCTCACCAACAACACCAAGCGGGGTTTGAGCGGTCAGGCGCCCGCCGACGAGGCGAACCCGCGCAACGCCAACAAGCACGGCCACATCCTGGAACTCACCGAGGGCCGGAACCGGCCGGAGTCCACCGTGTTCGCCTGGTCGCTGTTCCTGGTCGCCGGCGACCCCGCCGACCCCGCCACCTACTTCGCCGGGTTCCCGAAGGACCGGGTCAGCCCCATCTCCTGCCCGGACAACGTCGCCTTCGACCCGCACGGCAACCTGTGGATCTCCACGGACGGCAACCGGCTCGGTTCGCACGACGGCCTCTTCGGCGTCGCCACCCGCGGCGAACGGCGTGGTGAGCTCAAGCAGTTCCTGACCGTGCCCACCGGCGCGGAGACCTGCGGCCCCATCGTGCAGGACCGCCGCGTGCTGGTGGCCGTGCAGCACCCGGGCGAGGTCGACGGCGCCACGGTGGAGGCGCCGGCCAGTACCTGGCCCGACGGACCCGGGAAGATCGTCCGCCCCGCCGTGGTCGCGGTGTGGCGTGCCGACGGCCGCGACATCGGGATGTAGCGGCTGCGGTGCGTACGGCGGCGGGGGGCGCTTGCGCCCGGACGGCGCCCCCCGCCGCCGTACCCGGCCGGTGGCTCAGCCGCTCTCGTGGAGGGTGATGCCGACGACCAGGGCGCGGTGATCGGCGCGGGCGATGTCCAGGAAGCGGGCCGAGTTCGCGGAGAAGTCCTGGGAGACCCTCCGTGGGCTGGTGCCCGATCCTCCCTCAAGGACGGGGAGACGGGGGAGAACGGTTGCCCCGGCGGGGGGCCNNNNCGGGGGGCCGGCGGGCTCGGCCGAGCCCGCCGCGGTTCGGCAGCGCCAAAAGCGCCTACCGCGCCGCCGTGGTGCGCTCCGGTGTCACCAGCGCCCAGATCACGAAGGCGCCGATCGCGATGGCGATGACCGACCAGACCGGGGCGTACGGCAGGAACATGAAGTAGAGGATCATGTACAGGGCCGCCAGGCCCACGCCCACCCAGCGGGCCCACTCCATGCCCTGGAGCACGCCCCAGCCCGTGATCGCCACCAGGGCGCCGACGACGAGGTGGATCCAGCCCCACGTGGTGAGGCTGAACTCGTACACGTAGCCGCCGACGCGGACGTAGACGTTGTTCGTGGCGATGCCCGCGATGCCGTTCAGCACGCCGATGATGCCGCCGACCATCATCAGGACCCCGGCGAATGCCGTGCTGCCGGTCGTCCACGCGGCGTGTTTCGGGTGTGGGGTGGGTGCGGTGTGCTGGACCATGGCGGTCGCCTCCTCGGGACGGGACGTTCACCCGTAGGTTCACCCGGCGGACGGGTGAGGCGCCCGGTGGCGTGAGCCGAACGGGTGACCGCGGGTCCCTGTGTCAGGCGTCCAGGCGCGCCAGAAACTCCCCCAGCGCCTTGTTGAATTCCTCCGGGCGCTCCAGGTTCGGCAGGTGCGCCGCGCCCGCGACGACGTGCAGCGTCGAGTCGGGCAGGGCCGCGTGCATGGCCTCCGCGTCCGCGACGGGCGTGTACGTGTCGTCCTCGCCGACCACCACCAGCGCCGGGACCGTCACGCGGGTGAGCAGATCGCGGTAGTCGGGCCGCTCCGCACGGCCCCGCAGGGCCGCGGCGGCGCCCCGCGGGGGCGCGGCCGTCATCATCCGGTGGACGTGCGCCGCCACGTCCGCGTCGGCGTACGGGGCGACCATCCGGTACAGCACCTCGTCGGCGTAGCCGCGCATGCCCTCGTGCAGCAGCCGCTCCGCCGTCGCGTACCGGGCTCGCCTGCCCTCCTCGGTGTCCGGCTGCGGGAAGGTGTCCGCGAGGACCAGCCCGGCGATCCGCTCCGGGAACCGGGCCCAGCACTCCATGGCGATCTGGCCCCCCATGG
Source organism: Streptomyces caeni (assembly GCF_042678285.1). Lineage (NCBI taxonomy): Bacteria > Bacillati > Actinomycetota > Actinomycetes > Kitasatosporales > Streptomycetaceae > Streptomyces > Streptomyces caeni. The sequence goes on along the minus strand of NZ_JBHUDX010000068.1, from coordinate 49,317 downwards.
AGAGCCCCGCGAGCACGAAGCGTTCCACGCCGAGGTCGTCGAGGAGTGCCGCGATGTCGTCGGCGAACCGCGCCGGAGGGGTGACGCCGGGGACGACCGGGGAGGCGCCGTATCCGCGCAGGTCGGGTGCGATCACGCGGCGGGTGCGGGCGAAGGCGGTGAGCTGCGGGGCCCACATCGTGCGGTCGAAGGGGTGGCCGTGGACCAGGACGAGGGGCAGTCGGCCGGTACCGGTGCCTTTGTCCTCATAGGCGAGGAAGGATGCCATGGGCATGACCCTAGGTGGGCCCACTGCTCGGTGCAATAAGATCTTTGCTCTCGGTGCAATCGTGTAATCGTGCGATCCAAGGGGCATTCGACGGCATCCGGGGGCAACCCGAAGGCGGGACGACGGAGGACTGATGGAGGACTACCGGCGCATTGCCGACCGGATCGCCGCGGAGATCGCCGCCGGCCGACCGGGCCCCGGCGAACGGCTGCCGCCGCAGCGGCAGTTCGCGCGGCGGCACGGCATCGCGGCGTCGACCGCAGGTCGGGTGTACGGCGAACTCGTGCGGCGCGGGCTCGTGGTCGGCGAGGTGGGACGCGGCACCTTCGTGCGGGCCTCGCCGATGCCCTCGGGGCAGGCGCTCGCCGAACCGGCGACGACGGCGCCGGTGAACCTGGAGCTCAACTACCCGTCCGCGCCCGGCCAGCCGGAACTGCTGGCGGCCGGTCTCGCGCCGCTGCTGCGGCCCGATGTGCTGGCCGAGGCGACCCGCCCGGCCCCCGCCGTGGGCACGCCGGCCGCACGCGAGGCCGCCGCCGGGCTCCTCGCCACCGGCGGCTGGCGGCCCGCACCGGACCGGCTGCTGTTCGCGGGCAACGCACGGCAGGCCGTCGCGGGCGCCCTCGCCGCCCTGGTGCGGCCCGGGGGCCGCGTCGGTGTCGAGTGGCTGACCTACCCGCTGGTCAAGGACATCGCGGCGCGCCTGGGCGCCGTCCTGGTGCCGCTCGCCATGGACGAGCAGGGTCTGCGCCCGGACGCGCTCGCCGCCGCGCACCGCTCCACGCCGCTGTCCGCGGTGTACGTCCAGCCGACGCTGCACAATCCGACATCGGTGACGATGGGTCCGGCGCGCAGGCGGCGGCTGGCGGACACGGTACGGGACCTGCGGCTGCCCGTCGTCGAGGACCGCATCTGGTCGTTCCTGTGCGGGCCCGACGGCGGGGAGCCCCTGGCCGCCCGCGCACCCGAACGCACCTACGTCGTCGACGGGCTGTCCAAACGGGTCGCGCCCGGGCTCACCGTCGGGTTCCTGGTGGTGCCGGAGGGGCACGGCGAGGAGACGGCCGCGGCGCTGCGGTCGGGCGGGTGGACGGCGGGCCGGTTCGCCCTGGAAGCGGCCGTGCGGTGGATCGGGGACGGGACCGTGGCGCGCCTGGTGGAGGCGAAACGGGCGGACGCGGGGGCGCGGCAGCGGCTGGTGGCGCGGCACCTCGACGGCTTCGCCGTGCGCTCCGACCCCCGGGCCTACTACGCGTGGTGGCGGCTGCCGCGGCCCTGGCGCGCGGATGTGTTCGCGGCGGCCGCGGCGCGGCGGGGCATCGCGGTGACACCGGGACCGGCCTTCGCGGCCGGTGGGCGCGGTGCGGACGGCGCCGCCCCGGACTGCGTCAGGCTCGGGCTCGCGTCGGCCGCTCCCCCGGAACTGGAGCGCGCCCTGCGGACGCTCGCCGCCGTCGCGCGTGCACACCCGTGAGCCAGGCGGCCAGGGCGACCGCGAGGCCGAGCGCCAGCAGCAGCCACGACACGGTGCGGAGCGTCCCGGTGAGCGCGTCGTAGATCGCGGCCGCGGCCGGGTGCGAGACGCCCTCGGGAAGGCCGTCGAGCGTCATCCGGCGGCCCACCGCGATCGCGACGCCCAGCAGCGCAGCCCCCAGCGCCGTGCCGAGCCCGGTCGCCAGCACGGCCCGGCGGCGGCACACGGACAGCGCGATACCGGCCAGGGCCAGGCACACAGCGGTGACGGGAAGCCAGAAACCGGCGACTTCGAGCACGTGGAACCCCTTCCGGAGCTTCACCAGGTCCTCCGACTGCAGCAGGGTGATCTTCGTGTGCGCGACCGGTATGCGGCCCGCGAACGGCACGTGCTCGTCGACGAGTTGCCGCTTCATGCGTGCGGCGGCGGGGGCGAGGTCGAGGGTGACCGGGCTGTCGGCGTCGCCGTGCAGGGCCCGCATCACGGCATCGTGGGCGCTGAGGTTCGCGGTGTCCCAGGCGGAGCGGAACGCCGGGGTGCCGGTGAACGAGCGGACCGCCTCGTGGACGAAGGCGTGCATGGAGCCCCGCAGGGAAGGGCCGACACGCACCTCGCGCATGATGCCGTCGGTGATGGCGCCGGCGACGGCGTCCCGGACCTGGTCGTCGGAGGCGAGCGGGGCGGTGGTGGCGGCGTAGCGGGCGCCGTCCTCGATGCCGTACTTCGCCCATGCGGCGAGCACGCCGAGCGGTGCGAGCAGACACGCGAGGCCGACCAGCACGGCGGCGAGGACGCCCCTGACACGTCGAGACACGCCACCAGCGAAACCCGCCCGGACGCCGCGGGCGAGCCCATGGCCTGCAAACGGGTGGACATGACGAGCCCTGCGGTGCGGTCGGCGGCCGTGGCACCTGCCGCGGGCCCGGCGGCGCTCTCCGGTGGAGCGTTCCTCCGAACGGGTGTTACCTGGTGGTGGGAGAGTTCATCGGCCGGCTCCCGGGAGCGCATCCCGGGCGGCGGGTGAGTGAGGGAGACGCATGAGGCCCCGGGCGTCGTCGTGGGCCGTCGCTCCGGGGCCTTGTGCGCCGCGTGGGCGGGTGAGCCGGAGTTCAGCCCGCCCGCTGCCGTGGGTAGTCCGGCGTGTAGTAGCGGTAGTAGTCGAACAGGAATACGACCACGCCGACCGCGAGCGAGACACCGGACGAACGCAGCACGCTGTGCCCGGTCTGGCTGTACAGGAAACCGAGCGCGATGCCCGTGAACACCGCCCACAGCAGCGCGTGGGCCACGCGTCCCAGCCGCGGTGCCACCCGCAGCAGCCCGATGCACAGTGCCGCGAACACGACCGCGCACACCAGGCCGAAGAACACGTTCCAGCCGGTGATGGGGCCGCCGGAGCGCCGGTTGGCCGCGGCCCAGTAGCCGTAGACGAGCCCGAGCGCGACGGAGCCCGCCACCCTCGCCACCGTGTGCGCGCGCCGGTCGAAGACATCGGGCGGACGGTAGGCCGTGACGGGCGTGCCGGCGGTGGTGACGGGCACGTGTGCGGCGGTCCGCGCCGGGGGTGCCGCATGAGCCATGGGAGCACTCCTCTCTCTCCTCGCCCCCGCTCACCAGCGCACACCTGGCCGGAGCGGTCGGCAAGTCGGGATGCGCGGCCCGCGGGGCCGTGTTTCGCTGGGGCTCATGAGGATCGTGCTGTTCGGGGCGACGGGAATGCCGGGCAGCCGGATCGCCGCCGCGGTGGGGAGTACGGGCGCGCCACCGCGGAACCCGGTGGCCGGCGGCGCGGGCAGCCCGGAGGCCGTGCCGGGCGAGGGACTGTGCGAGCAGCCCGGCTTTCCCGCGGCGTACCGGGCAACGGCACCCGCCCCGGACCGGACGCATGTCTCCCCCGCCGCCGGGATCGGCCCCGGCGAGGCCACGGGCGCGTTCAGGGCGGACGGCGACCGGCTGCCGACCGACGCGGACGGCACCGGCCGCATCAGCGCCGAGGACCACGCGGCCGCGTTCGTCGACGAGCTGGAGCGGGGCACCCGTGCGCGCGTCCGCATGCCCGTCGCCCACTGACGGACGGACGGCAGCGAGGGTGTCCGCCAGGCGACCACCCCACAACCGGCCGGAGGAGAGCCCGGGCGGCCGGGGCGGATCCGCACGCCGGCGGCACGGGCGCGCCCGTCCGGGCGGCATGCCGCTGCCCCCCGGCTCCGTCCCCGACGACCTCGCGCCCGACGGCGCGGCCGGCTCCGCGTACGCACCCGGCCCCGAGACCGGCAGGTCCGGCGAACACCCGCGCGGCCGGCCGCGCGCCCTTGCCGGCAGCCGGCTCGCCCCCGCAGACACCCTGCTCCGGCGGCAGCAACTGCTGCGGGTGCGCGGGCACAGCGTCGCCTGGGTGCCGCCGCTCGCGCTGCTCGTCGCCATCGCCACCGTCGACTGGTACACGACCGGCAGGTTCCGGATCATCTCCTGGGTCGTGCTGGTCCCCGGTATCGCCGCCGCGATCTGCGGGCTGTGGGGCACGATCGCCATCGCCGTCCTGGCCGTCCTCACCTATGAGCTGGAGGACCACGCCTGGCCGCACCAGTTCCATGTCGGTCTGCCGGAGTTCATCCTCGTCGTCGTGGGCAGCGTGCTCGCGGTGCTGGCCTGCGCCGTCCGGGTGCGCGGCGAGCAGCGGATGCTGCACATGCAGGACATCGCCGAGACCATCCGGCACGCGGTGCTGCGTCCGCTGCCGGCCGGCTGGGGCGGCCTCGACCATGCCGCGGTCTACCTCGCCGCCGACAGCGTCGCCCGAGTCGGCGGCGACTTCTACGACATCCAGCCCGGGCCGCACGGCACCCGTGTCCTGCTCGGCGACGTCCAGGGCAAGGGCCTCGGCGCGGTCGAGGCCGCGGCGGCACTGCTCGGCGCGTTCCGCGAGGCGGGGTACCACGAACCCGCCCTGCGGACCATCGCCGACCGGCTGGAGACCCGGATGGTGCGGCACATCCACTACGGCGCGGACGCCGGCCGGGACGAGCGCGACCGCTTCGCCACCGCCGTACTGGCCGGCTTCCCGCCCGACGACCCCACGCACATCGAGGTCGTCAACTTCGGTCACGAGCCGCCGCTGGTGGTCGCCGCCGACGGAGCACGGTCCCTGCCGCCCGGTGGGGGCCTCCCGCTGGGCCTGGCCGACCTGGGCGACGGGCAGCCGCCCACGCTGCGCGTACCGCTCGCGCCCGGCGAGACGCTGCTGCTGGTCACGGACGGGGTGGTCGAGGCGCGCAACGCCGCGGGCGAGTTCTTCCCGCTGCTGGAGGAGGTGGCCCGCGCGGTCGCCGAGGACCCCCGCGCCGCCGAGCCCGGCCGCCTGGTGCGCCTCGTGCGCGACGGCACCCTGCGCCACTGCGGCGGTCACCTGGGGGACGACACGACGATCTTCGCGGTGCGCCGCAGGACCGCGTCCACCGCCCGCTGACACCCGCCGCACCCGGCCGCCGCGCACGCCCCCCGCCGCACAACCCCGTACTCTCGGCGGGCGTTTGCGCTTCCTTCGTCGCCCCTTTGCAGGCGCAGCGGTTACGGTGCTGACGTACGTGATCGATCGGGGAGGGAACGCATGCCCGGAACCGTGCTGCTGCTCGCGGCCTCGCCGGCGGGCAAGGGGTGCCTGGTGGACGCGGCCTCCGTGCTCCCGGTGCTCGCGGCCGTCGCCCCGCCGGTGCTGTCCGGGACGGACACCGCGAACGTGGTCGAACTCGCCGACCCGCTGGAGCCGCAGGCCGTCCTCACCCGGCTGCGCGCCGCGGCGGCCGCCCCCGGCCCGCTGACGGTGTACGTCACCGGGCAGCTGCAGCTCGACCGCCGCCAGCACCTGCCGCACCTGGCGCTGGCCCGCACCACACCCGCGACGGTCCGCTACACCGGCTTCCCCTGGCACTGGATCCGCGAGGAGCTGCGGCTGCGCCCGCCCGGCACCAGCACGGTGTTCGCGGACCTGCACGCCGACCCGGAGACCTGGCGGCACCTGCACACCCTCTCCCAAGCTCTCGGCTTCGCTCGGACGGGGGGTACCCCCATCCTCGACTGCGGGCCCTCGGTCACGCTCTACGGCCGCCTCGCGCCGCCGCCCCCGCGCCGCGCGCCGGCGGCCCCGGCCTATATGAAGGCCCTGGCGACGATCCTGCGCAGCGGCCACCGCCCGGACCCGGCGACCCTCCACCACCAGGCGCTGACCAGGGCGTATGCGGAGGCCGCCCCCCAGGGGGACGTCATCCTCGCACCGGCGTGGAGCGCGCCGTTCCCGCAGGGCGGCTCCCCGGCCCCGCAGACGCCCCGGCCCACCGCACTCTCCACCCCCGCGCCGCCCCCGGCCGCCGTTCCGGCACCGCCCGACCCGCACGCCGCGCTCACGGCCGCCGTTCAGGAAGGGCGGCACGCGGAGGCGGCCGCGCTCGCCGAGCGGTGGGAGCGGGCGGCGGTGCGAGAGCACGGTGCAGGCTCCGAGGAGGCCCTGCACTGGATGGAGGTCCGCGCCGACCTGGCGATGCTCGCCGGGGACCCCGGCCACAGCTGCGAGACCTGGATGGCGGTCGCCGCCGCCCGGCTCTCGGCGGGCCAGGACCCCGGGGATCCGGCGGTGGAGGCGGCCGTCGACCGGGCCCACCACCAGTGGGGCCGCATGCGCGATGTGGCCCGGGCCCGCGCCCTGGGGCCCGCCCTGGCCGGCCTGCGCGAACGGGTGCCGGGCCGCCGCGAGGGCGCGCTCCGGCACGTACGGCTGCACTTGGAGGAACTGAGGCAGGACCAGCGCGTCCCCGGCTAGCCGGCCGGCGCCGGCCGCCGGGGGCCAGGGGCGCCGGGACCCTGGGGGCACTGGGCGTCGCCGATGTGCCGGGTGGGCGGGGCGTCCCCGGCCGGCTGGGAGGGCCTGGTGTGCCGGACCGGCTCCGGCCCCGGGCCGGCGGCCCGGGCGGGGCCCGCGTTGGCCGCTGTGATCAGCGTGGCCACGGCCACGACGGCCGCGCCGAGTCCCCTGACGTACCGCGCGGGGATGTGCCCGTGGTGTACGGGAGGGTGTCCGGGCACGGCAACCGACCTCGCAATGACAGCGACGAATCAAGCACACTTAACGTGTTCCCCAACCTAGGGGCCGGAGTGGCCCGGCGGGAAGAGGGCCAGGCGAAGGACCGGGTCCGCCCCCGGAGAAAGAAGTTGACGAGGGGTCAGCAACCTGCCGCACTCAAGTGCACTTACCCGGCCGGTCCTCACCCGCCCGGTCCTCACCCGCCCGGTCCTCACCCGCCCGGTCCTCACCCGCCCGGTCCTCACCCGCCCGGTCCTCACCCGCCCGGTCCTCATGGGCCCGCTGCCCGGACCGTATCGGTAGCGCGCCGTGCCGGGCCGAGGTCCCGGGCGCCTCGAACGGTCCCCCACCGCTGGCCCCCGGCGTCCCCCGCGTTGAAGCTGGCCCCATGGACGCCCCGCCCCGTGACGGTCTGCCGCCCTTCGAGGACCGGACCGACTTCGACAACGCCGATCGCGGGTTCGTCGCCGCCCTCACTCCCCGGGTGGTGACGACCGAGGACGGGCGCGTGGTGTGGGACGGGGACGCCTACGGTTTCCTGGACGCGGACCGCCCCGGCACCGCGCACCCCAGTCTGTGGCGGCAGTCGCAGCTGTGCGCGCGGCAGGGGCTGTACGAGGTGACCGAGGGCCTCTACCAGGTGCGCGGGCTCGACCTGGCCAATATGACGCTCGTGGAGGGCCACAGCGGCGTCATCGTCGTCGACCCGCTCATCTCCGCCGAGTGCGCGGCGGCCGCCCTCGCCGTCTACCGCAGGGAACGAGGCCCGCGGCCCGTCACCGGGCTGGTGTACACCCACTCCCACGTCGACCACTTCGGCGGCGCGCGGGGAGTGCTGCCGCGCGGCAAGGAGGCGGGTGTGCCGGTCCTCGCCCCAGCCGGCTTCCTGGAGGCCGCGGTCAGCGAGAACGTGTTCGCCGGTCCCGCGGTGGCCCGCCGCTCCGGGTTCGTGCACGGAGTGCGGCTGCCGAAGGCGCCCGACGGGCACATCGGCACCGGTCTCGGCACGATCAGGTCCGGCGGCACGGTCACCCTCGTACCGCCGACCGTCGACATCACGCACACGGGGCAGACGGAGACCGTCGACGGCGTCCGGATGCTGTTCCAGCTGACGCCGGGCACCGAGGCGCCGGCCGAGATGAACTTCCTCTTTTCCGAGCAGCGCGCGCTGTGCCTCGCCGAGAACGTCACACACACCCAGCACAACATCCTGACCCTGCGCGGCGCCCCCGTCCGCGATGCCCGGGTCTGGTCCCGCCACCTCGACGAGGCCATCGACTTCTTCGGAGACGCCTACGACGTGGCCTTCGCCTCCCACCACTGGCCCACCTGGGGGCACGAGAACGTCGTGCGCCTGCTGGCGGAGCAGCGGGACCTGTACGCGTACCTCCACGACCAGACCCTGCGGCTGCTGAACAGCGGCCTGACCGGCCCGGAGATCGCGGAGGAGCTCCGGCTGCCGCCCGCCCTGGAGAACGCCTGGCACGCACGGGGCTACTACGGGTCCCTCAACCACAACGTCAAGGCCGTCTACCAGCGCTACATGGGCTGGTACGACGGCAACCCCGCCCACCTGTGGGAGCACCCGCCGGCCGAACTCGCCAAGCGGTACGTGGAGGTGGCGGGCGGGCCGGGGGCGATGCTCGTGGCGGCCCGCCGGTATGCCGACGCCGGCGACCTGCGCTTCGCCGCCACCCTCCTCAACCACCTCGTCTTCGCCGACCCCGCCGACCAGGAGGCGAAGGAGGCGCTGGCCGGTGTGTACCAGCGGCTCGGGCACGGGGCCGAGAGCGGGTCCTGGCGGAACGTCTATCTGACCGGCGCGCTGGAACTGCGCACGGGCACGGGCGGGGCCGATGTCACCACGGACACCGCCGAGATGACGTCGGCGCTCAGTGTGGGCATGCTGCTGGACTCCATCGCGATCCGCATCGACGGCCCGCGCGCGGCGAACGAGCCGCGGCTGATCATCGACCTGGTCGTGGTCGACGAACAGCGCCGGCACCGGCTCAACCTGGAGCACGGCGCGCTCACCCACCGCAGCCTGCCGCTGCACCGCACGCCGAAGCCGTACGCGGGTCTGACGCTCACCCTGACCCGCCCTGAACTCCTCGGCCTGCTGTCGGGCAAGGGACTCGCGGGCATCGAGACGGAGGGCGACCGGGGCCTGCTGAAGCGGCTGTTCTCGTATGTGACGCAGCCGGAGCGGGAGTTCGCGGTCGTCACACCGTAGGCGCGCCCTACAACGGCGGCTGGGCCGGTGCCGGGCCCAGGGTCGTCGTGCCCGGGGCGGTGCGATGGCCGAGGCCCGTGCGATAGGCGTCCAGGGCCGCCTCCACCCGGCCCGTACGGCGCAGCAGATCGCCGAGCAGCCGGCACAGGTCCGCCAGGTCGCCCGCCGCGCCCGCCCGCTCCAGCAGGCTCAGCGCACGGACGTAGTGCTCCTCCGCGGCCTCCGTGTCGCGCGCGTCCTCCGCGATGATGCCCAGCAGACGGTGCGCGGCGGCGGAGTGCACGGCGCCGCGCTCGGGCCCGATGTCGCCCAGCACCTCGTGCAGCAGGGCCGCCGCCTCGGCCGACTCGCCGCGCCGGTGCAGCACGTCCGCCAGCTCCACCACGGCCTGGCTGCGGTAGAGGGCCGCCCGGGTCGCGGAGAGCATGGCGAGGGCCTCGCGCAACTCGCTCTCGGACCGCTCCAGTTCGCCGTTCTGCGCATACAGGTAGCCGCGCATCCAGTGGCAGTTGGCCAGCTCGGTGCGGATCTGCAGCTGCCGGTAGAGTTCGGCCGCCTTCACCAGGGAGGCGTCCGCCTCCGCGATCCGGCCCTCCGCGATGAGCGTGCGCGCCACCGACCGGTGCATGCGCGCGACCAGTGCCGGGTCCTTGACCTGGGGCGCGAGCGCCAGGGCGAACTCTGCAGCCTGGGCCGCCCGGGCGTGCGCGCCCATGTCCATGTACGGGCCTATGGCGCTCGCGTAGAGCAGCAGCAGGGCGTCCGGGTCGTGCAGTCCTGAGCGATTGAGCTCGTCGAGGGTCGACTCCAGCAGGTAGCAGGCGTAGCGGAGTTCACCGGCGAGGTAGTGGGAGACGGCGCGGCCGCGCAGGGCCGGGACCCGGCTGGGCAGGGGCGCGTCGCCCAGCCGCTCCTCCGCCCGTTCGAAGAACTGCCGTCCGGTCGCCAGGTCGCCCAGCTCCAGCGCGCACTCGCCGAGCCCGAGCAGCGCGGCGGCCTGCTCGGCGACGAGCCCGTGTGCGTCGGCCTCGCCGAGAAGCTCGCGGTACTGCTCGGCGGCGATCTCCGCCTCGCCGGTGGCGAGGGTGCGCTGGGCGTCCGTGAGCCTGAGGCGCAGACCGGTGGCGAGATGGGCCGGGCGGCCGGTGGCCAGCTCGTCGAAGGCGACGCCGAGCCGCCCTGCGAGATGCTTCAGCGCCTCGTCGGACGGGCGGACGCGGCCGGACTCCAGGGTGGAGATGTACGCGGGCGTGTAGGCGGGCTCGGCCAGCTGCTTCTGGGTCAGGCCACGTTCATGCCGCAGCCGCTGCACCCTGCGCCCGATGGTCTCCGGGTCGTCCCGATCCGCCATGCGATTCATCATGCCATTGACGTGCTTTCTGGCTTTGGGGTCCAGGGATTCCGGCCTGGGCCGTGTGACCCTTCCGGGGGCTTCCTGCTTCACCGCGCCGTGCGGGCACGGGGCCCGTCTCACCGACGCTCCACAGGCGTTCGGTGTCTCCGCCCGTCCGGCGGCGACGATCCGGCGTCCTTCGTAGCGGACGTTGCGGACTGCGTAGTGGTCGCGGTCGTGCACGGTCTTGCACTCGCCGCACGTCCATTCACGGACGTGGAGAGGCTTCGGGCCGTCCCGGAACCCGCAGGCCGAGCGGCCGGCGCAGTCTTGAGGTGCATTCAGCCCCGGCGTGGACGCCGGGGCTTTCTGCGAGAGTCCCCGTAAGAAGCGGTGAAGGGGCGGTCTGTCGAGTGACCATGCCTCCTCACACCGGGCACGGGCCGGGGCACGGACACTCCGGCAGGCAGGCGGATCCGGAGTGGGGACGGCCCCCCGTCCGGCACGGGGGCGGCCTGCCCACCCGGATCCGGTCCGCGGGCGGCATGGCGAGCCCGGGCTATCCTTCGGCGTCGGTCGTGTCCCAGCGGGCGAGGTCGCGCAGCCAGGCCCCCGCCGTACTGTCGGACGGCGCGCGCCAGTCGCCGCGCGGCGAGAGGGAGCCGCCGGCCGACACCTTCGGCCCGTTCGGCATGGCCGACCGCTTGAACTGCGCGAACCCGAAGAAGCGGCGGCAGAAGACCTCCAGCCAGTGCCGGATCTCCGGCAGGTCGTAGGCCGTCCTCTTGGGCTCGGGGAAGTTGGGCGGCCACGCCCCCGCGTTCCGGTCGTGCCACGCGTGCCAGGCCAGGAAGGCGATCTTCGACGGCCGGAAGCCGTGGCGGAGCACGTGGAAGAGCGTGAAGTCGTGCAGTGCGTACGGGCCGATCTTGGACTCCGTGGACTGCAGCTCCTCGCCGGGCACGAGCTCCGGGCTGATCTCCGTGTCGAGGATCGCGGTCAGCGTCCGGCCGGTCTGCTCGCCGAACTGCCCGCTGTCGATGACCCAGCGGATCAGATGCTGGATGAGCGTCTTGGGCACGCCGGAGTTGACGTTGTAGTGGCTCATCTGGTCGCCGACGCCGTAGGTGCACCAGCCGAGCGCCAGTTCGGACAGGTCCCCGGTGCCGAGCACGATGCCCCCGCGCTGGTTGGCCAGCCGGAACAGGTAGTCGGTGCGCAGTCCGGCCTGCACGTTCTCGAAGGTGATGTCGTACTCCGGCTCGCCGGCGGAGAACGGGTGGCCGAGCTCCTTGAGCATGAGCCGCGCGGTCGGTGTGATGTCCAGCTCGGCCGCGGTGACGCCGAGCGCGCGCATCAGCTTGTGGGCGTTGTCCTTGGTGTGCTCGCTGGTGGCGAAGCCGGGCAGGGTGAAGGCCAGGATGTCGCTGCGCGGGCGGTCGGCGCGGTCCATCGCCCGGGCGGCGACGATCAGCGCGTGGGTGGAGTCGAGGCCGCCGGACACCCCGATGACGACCTTCGGGCCGCCGATCGCCGCCAGCCGCTGCTGCAGGCCCGCGACCTGGATGTGGTACGCCTCGTAGCAGTCCTGGGCGAGGCGGTCGGGGTCGGCCGGCACGAACGGGAACCGCTCGACCCGGCGCAGCAGCCCGAGGTCCGTCGTCGGCGGGTCGAGCCGGAACGGCACCTGCCGGAAGCCGTCGGTGCGTGCGGCGTGGGCACGGCGGTTGTCGTCGAAGGTGCCCGTCCGACGGCGCTCCTGCTGCAGCAGACCGAGGTCCACGTCGGCCACCGCGTACTGGTCGCCGAGCGGGAACCGGTCGGTCTCGGCCAGCAGGACGCCGTTCTCGTAGATCATGGTCTGCCCGTCCCAGGACAGGTCGGTGGTCGACTCGCCGAGACCGGCCGCCGCGTAGACGTAGGCGGCCAGGCAGCGCGAGGACGCCGAGCGGCACAGCAGCCGCCGGTCCTCGGCCCGGCCGACCGTGATCGGGCTGCCCGAGAGGTTGGCGAGGACGGTCGCACCGGCCAGCGCCGCCTCGGTGCTCGGCGGCACCGGGACCCACATGTCCTCGCAGATCTCCGCGTGCAGCACCAGCCCGGGTACGTCCTGCGCCGCGAAGAGCAGGTCGACGCCGAACGGCACGGTCGCGCCGCCGACGAGGATCGTCCCGCCGCGCTCGTCGTCGCCCGCGGCGAGCTGCCGCCGCTCGTAGAACTCCCGGTAGGTCGGCAGATAGGACTTGGGGGTGACGCCCAGGATCCGGCCGCGGTGCACGATCACCGCGCAGTTGTAGATCCGGTGGCGGTGGCGCAGCGGGGCGCCGACGACGAGCACCGTCATCAGCTCCGCCGACCCGGCCACCACGGTCCGCAGGGCCTCCTCGACCTCGTCGAGCAGCGCGTCCTGCAGCAGGAGGTCCTCGATCGAATAGCCGGTGAGGCAGAGTTCCGGGAAGACGGCGACGGCGACCCCCTGCTCGGCGCATCGGCGCGCCTGCCGCAGCACCGCCTCCGCGTTGGCGGGCGGGTCGGCGATGGCGGCATGGCCGGTGCACGCCGCGATCCGCGCGAAGCCCTGTTCATAGATCGACCAGAAGTTCATACGGGGAACGGTACGGAACCGGTCGTCGTGCCTCGCGTGCAGCGCGGGGCCGGTGCGCCCCGGTCGGCCGATCGGGAGTCCCCCGGCGCCCGGAGCGTCGGAAGGACGCGCACCGAAATGGTCAGAGATTCAACGAGGTTGACAGTGAGTGCCGGGTGATCGACTATGTGCCCGAGCTGTGACTCGCGTGACCGGTGAGTCCGGCGTTTTCTTCGGCCATTCCTCCCGGCCACGGTCCCGGCGGCTTTGTGCTGCCCTTCGCCGTCGTCCGGGTGCGGGCGTATGACGATGGGGGACCTCATGCCCGGTGCGGGACACGTGTCACCGTACGGCACCGTCTGACCCCTATCCCGTATCCCGTATGACGCCTCCTGCGTCCCTTCGGCCATCCTCCACGGGCCCGGCGCTCTTCTCCCCCGGTGAGCGCCGGGCCCGCCTTTCTCCGCTCGTGGGGGCAGCCGGCCCTCAGCCCAGGGTCGGCTGCGGCGACGGCATCGTCGAGGGCGGCGGGGTGAAGCCCGCCGGCGGGGAGAGGATCACGGTCGGCTCGCCCGGCTGCGGGACCGGCGGGGTCATGTCGCTGCTCGGGAGCTTCGGCGGGGTCGTCTCCTGGAACAGGACCTGGTCGAAGTTCACGAGGCCCGTCTGCTCCAGCACCGTGATGTGGTCGAGGACCGTGTCGTTGGCCTGGTCGGCCAGCCGGCGGACCAGGGTGTTCTTCGTGGTGGCGCGGATGTCGGCGATGGCCGGGAAGATCTGGCCGTGCGTCACGCGCAGGATGTTGGCGAGGTCCTCGTCGAACTTCTTGCCCGTGTCCGCGGTCAGCGTCTGCACGAAGCCCTGCTGCTGGGGGCTCGGCTGGTTCGGCAGGATGATGCCCAGCTGCGCGGCCACCTTGCGGCAGGTGGCGTCGAGGTTGGCGTGTCCGTCGATCAGGTGCTGCCCGGCGGTGCGGACGGCCTGCGTCGTGCCCTTCTTCAGGGCCATCTCCCCGGACGGGAACTCCCACAGGCCCGCGGCCCGCACCTTGACGACGAAGTCGCGGTCCGCCTCGGTCAGCGGTCCCGAGGAGGTGGTGGCGATCACGCGGGACGGCGCGCTCGAGACCTTCTGCACGCCCAGCATCGACGGATAGACGAGCGCCGTCAGCGTCATCGTCAGGGCACCCGCCAGGAAGAGGGTTCCCGCCGCGTTCCGCGAAATGCGCATGGCACCTCCTGATTGCTCCGACGTCCAGAAGTACGGGCCCGACGGTGTGGGGAGCCTCTTGAACAGGCAAAATTCCGCGGCTCACGGTGTGGGAGTCGTCACACCGTGAGCCGCACGGGGCCGGCCCCGGGAGCGGTCAGCAGTCGCGCAGTCCGGGTGACTGGTTGAGGATCTGTGCGCGCGGCGACGTGAAGCGCGTGTGGGTCTCGCAGCCGCGGTCCTCGGGACGGAAGACGGCCACCCGGTGGCAGTTCTGGAAGGCGAGGGCCACCCCGAAGTGGCGCTCCAGGCCGCCCCGGATCGCGTCGCTGGACAGCGCCCGCAGGAGCTGCCCGCGCTCCCTCTCCGACGGCGGCGGGGTCCGGTTGTCGGCGAACTCGGCCGATCCGGAGTCCAGTTCGGCCGCCAGGCGGGCGATCAGGTCGTATGCGTACGGCAGGGACGTACGGACTGTTTCCAGGAAGTCCTCCTGCCGGATTGGACCCGACTCGGCTTCGGCGAGCAGCTGGGGGGAGACGTCGAGCGACATAGGGGGCCGTCCTGTCTGTGAGGGGTGGGGTGGTTCACCGGGTGGTGCATCGAGTGGACTGGAACGCCTCCGGGCCGTGCCGGAAGCCCGGGTCGACCTGGGAGGCGAGGGCGTGGCCGGTGGCCCGGTCGGCCCAGGCGGCGGCGTTGCGCAGATGGAAGGAGACGTCGTGCTCCCGGTACTGGCGGTGCACGGAGACGCTCTTGGGGTTGTCCGCCGTTCCCGCGGCAGGCGGTGTCCCGAGGGGGCGGCTCTCGCGGGCCGGCCGGCCTCCTCCGGCAGTCCGCACGCTACATGAAAATGAATCCCATTGCTGACAAGTAAGGGTGTGGCGGTACGGGGTGTGGGACCGGTGACCGCTATGTTCGGTCAG
Organism: Streptomyces caeni; assembly: GCF_042678285.1. Lineage (NCBI taxonomy): Bacteria > Bacillati > Actinomycetota > Actinomycetes > Kitasatosporales > Streptomycetaceae > Streptomyces > Streptomyces caeni. Next base: position 34,219 of record NZ_JBHUDX010000068.1, on the reverse strand, counting down.
ACGATCTGACAATCCGGAGCGAGGATGCAGAAGACGGATGAACCGACGCAGACGGTCGCCGTGGCCCCCACGGCGACCGCCGACGCGCCCATACCCCCCAAGCCCCTGCCCTGGCCGCTCCTCGCCGCGCTCCCCGTGGTCGCCTCCGCCGCGACCGTCGTCGCCGTCCGGGGCCCGGACGACCCGGCGGTCGCCGCCTGGCGGACGGTGTGTCTCGCCGTCACCGTGCAGGCGCTGCCGTTCCTGCTGCTCGGCACGGCCCTGTCCGGCGCGATCAACGCGTTCGTGCCGGCGCGTGTGTTCAGCCGGGTGCTGCCCAAGCGGCCCGCGCTCGCGGTCCCGGTGGCAGGAGTCGCCGGCGTGGTGCTGCCCGGCTGCGAGTGCGCGTCGGTGCCGGTCGCGAACAGCCTGATCCGCCGCGGTGTCACCCCGGCCGCCGCGTTCGCGTTCCTGCTGTCGGCACCGGCGGTCAACCCTGTCGTGCTGACCGCCACGGCCATCGCCTTCCCCGGCAGCCCCGCCATGGTGGCGGCCCGGCTGCTCGCCTCGCTCGCCACCGCCGCCGTGATGGGCTGGCTGTGGCTCTGGCTGGGGCGCGAGGAGTGGCTGCGGCCCGTCGTGCGCCACACCGGGCACCGGCCGGGACACAGCCGGCTGCGGGAGTTCCGGCTCGGCTTCCAGCACGACTTCCTGCACGCGGGCGGCTTTCTCGTCCTGGGGGCCATGGCCGCCGCCACGTTCAACGTGGTGGTTCCGCGTTCGGTGCTCGACGCCTTCTCCGGCTCGCCCTGGCTGTCGGTGCTCTTCCTGGCGGGCCTCGCCGTCGTCCTCGCGGTCTGCTCGGAGGCCGACGCGTTCGTGGCCGCCTCGCTCAGCGGCTTCTCGCCCGTGGCACGGCTGGCGTTCATGGTGGTCGGGCCGATGGTCGACCTCAAGCTGATCGCCCTTCAGGCCGGTACGTTCGGCCGGGCCTTCGCGTTCCGCTTCTCCTCCGCGACCACCGTGGTCGCCGTCGTCTGCAGCGCGCTGATCGGAGGGGCCCTGCTGTGAAACGCTCTGCCCAGGTGGCCGTGGTCGTCCTCAGCGGGCTGGGCCTGCTGCACGCATCCCTCTTCACCGACCTGTACCTGCGGTACGTCAAGGAGGGGCTGCGCCCGCTGCTGATCGCGTCGGGGGTGCTGCTGCTCGTGCTGGGGGTGGCGGGGGCGGTTCCCGCCCGGGAGGGGGAGGAACACGAGGACGGTGACGGCGGCGGACCGGACGGGCACGCGCACGGCCACGACCACTCCACGGTGCCCCACATCGCCTGGCTGCTGCTCCTGCCGGCGCTCAGCCTGCTCCTCTACGCGCCGCCCGCCCTCGGCGCCTACACCGCCGCGCGCGAGGCGCCCAGGACGGTGCGGGTGCAGGAGCGGTTCGACCCGCTGCCCGCGACCTCCCCGCTGCCCATGACCCTCACGGACTTCACCACCCGGGTGCAGCAGGACCACACGCGGGCCATCGAGGGGCGCACCGTCCGGATGACCGGTTTCGTCACGCCCGGCAAGGGGAGCGGCTGGGACCTGACCCGGCTCATCCTCTCGTGCTGCGCGGCGGACGCGCAGTCGGTGAAGGTGCGGATGTACGGGGGTCCCGGGCTCCCCGCCGACACCTGGGTGACGGTCACCGGTACCTGGCACCCCGGCGGCACCCTCGGCACGGCCTCGGCGCCGGTCGCGCTGGACGTCCGTACCGTCGAGCGGGTCCCCCGGCCGGTGAACGGGTACACGGACGCCCTTCCGCTCACCCCGCGCTGACGACGAGTTCCCCGGCCCGGCTCCGGGCCGGGGCCGGCTTCCGGTGGTCAGGCCATCCAGAAGAAGACGGCCGTCATGCGCTTCTCCTCCAGGGTGCTGCCCCAGTAACCGGTCGCGCTGTGCATGATGTTGGCCTTGTACAGGAGCAGCCGGTTGTAGCGCTGCGGCACACGTACGTCCTCGGTGAACGCGTCCTCCGGCACGTACCGCGTGCCCAGCGCCTCGACCAGGTTGTTGTGCGGTGCCTGCACCAGGTTGCCGCCGAGGACGCCGCCCGGCAGGCTCTGCCGGTAGAAGCTGGTGCCGCAGTCCTTGGGAATGCCGGGGCTGAGGTAGAGCACCGCGGCGTAGCGGCACAGCGCGCGCGAGTCGGTGTGCGGTCGCGGTTCGCCCTCGTGCTCGCCGACGACCTGGACGCAGTTGTGGTTGAGGGTGCCGCCGCCGGGGGCCGTCTCCTGCCACAGCCGCCGCGCACCCGTCTCCTTGCGCACCAGCCGTTCCACGCGGTCGAGTTCGCCCGGTTCGAGCCCCGGCATGGTCCGCAGCCCCGGCCAGCTCTCCTGCGTGTACGGGTACCCCTCGGTCCAGTCGTCCTTCGCCAGACACCGGGCCCTGACCTCGTCGATGTTGGGCAGCACGCCGTCGAGGACCCAGTAGTCGCGGCCACGCGTGGGCTTGCGGTACGGAAGGACGGGCAGGCGTGAGGGAGGCGGGGGCTGTGGGGGCATGCGCGTGACCATACAGTTCGCGTCTGCCGCCTTTTCTCTTCTCCCGGTCAATCTTCCGTCAACTCAGCGCCCCTGGACGCCGGGATTTCAGAACATCGCCATGCCCACGAGCATCGCGACGAGGAACAGCACCGCCGCGGCGACCAGCCCCACCACGCGCGGCCTGCGGGCGGCGAGCACGCGGAGCGAGGGCCCTTCGCGCCGGGTGCCGGCCGGGGCGCGGTCGCGGCGGCCTCCCGCGGGCGGGCGTTCCCCGTGGCCCGCCACGGAAGGACGCTCCCGATGGGCCGCCGCCGGCGGCCGCTGGCGATGGGCCGCCCGGTGGCCGCCCGGGGGCGTGGGCGCGGAGGGGAGCTTGTACGTCGTCGCCGGCCCCGGCCCCGTCCGGGGCGGCACCGGCGGTTCCGGGACCGCCAAAGGCACGTGCTGGGGCGCCGGGGCGGCGGCCGGGAGCGGTTCGGGGCGGCCGCGCCAGGCACCGGCGCCGAACCAGTCGGCGGCCTGCCGGGCGGTGGGCCGCTCCTCGGGCCGCTTGGCGAGCAGGCCGAGGAGGTAGTTCTCGAAGGCGGGCGGCAGCACGGCACCCAGCTCGCGCGGCGGGACGGGCGGCGTGTCGAGATGGTGGTGCAGGATCGCGATCGGGGTGTCGGCCAGGAACGGGGGCCGCCCGGTGAGGAGTTGGTAGAGCACGCAGCCCAGGGAGTACACGTCGCTGGCCGGCCCCGCGGGCTTGCCCAGGGCCCGCTCGGGCGCGATGTACAGGCTCGTACCGACGATCTGCCCGGTCGCCGTGAGCGCGCCCGACGGGTCGTCCATGAAACGGGCGATGCCGAAGTCGCCGATCTTCACCGTGCCCTTGGCGTCCAGGAGGAGGTTGCCCGGCTTGATGTCCCGGTGCACGATGCCCTGTTCGTGCGCGACGGCGAGCCCGGCCGCCGCCTGCGCGGCGATGCCCGCGACCCTTTCGGCGGGCAGCGGACCGTCGTCGGACAGCACCTTGGCGAGGCTGTCGCCCTCCACCAGCTCCATCACCAGGAACAGCCGGCCGCCCTGCTCCCCGAAGTCGAGGACTCCGACGACATGCGGGTGGTGGAGCCGGCCCGCGGTCTGGGCCTCCAGGCGGAAACGGGAGTCGGCGGTCGGGTCGGTGCCCTGGGCGAGCAGGAGTTTGACGGCGACGGGCCGGCCGAGCATCTGGTCGTAAGCACGCCAGACCTCGCCCATCGCGCCACGTCCGATGGCGGTGTTCAGCTGGTACCGGCCCGCGATCAGCACCTGTTGTTCATCCTCATGCCGTGACTCCGCCGGGGCGGATGATGGTGGGGTGCCGCGGCGCTCCCAGACTACTGGTACCGCGGCGCTGTTCGATCACGTCTCCCCCGGGGAAAGGGAGATGAAGACGTGGTCGCATAATCCTCGCGTGTCCGACACTCCTGTTCCGATACCTTTCGACGCCGCCCCCGCTGACGCCCCCGCCTGGAATTCCGCCGACGCCGCCGCATGGACCGCGAGCCGGCCCGCCCCGTGGGCCCGGCCCCGCTGGTCCGTCCTGGCGCTGGTCGCCACCATGGCCATGACCGTCGCGGCCGAGCCCGTCCCCGTGTGCAGCGAGGCGGCCCCTTGCGGCCCCGACTGGCCCGGCATGCTCCAATGGGGCCTCGCTCTGGGCCTGTTGTACTGGTACGTCCGGCTGCCGGAGCTGGTCCTGGTCGCCGCGCCCGCCCTCGCGGCCATGGTGGTGGCGGGTGAGCTGCCGGGCGCCGGCGGGACGGAGCGGCTCGCGAACCTGGCGGTGTCCGCGGCGCTCGCCCTCGGCTGGGCCGCGGCCTTCGCCCGGCTGACCGCCCGGCGGCGGCAGCGACTCCTCGCCGAACGCGCCGCGGGCGCCCGGCATCCGTTGCCGGAACCCGTCGGTCCGCTGACCCGGGGGGTGCTGCCCGTCGTCATCGGCCTGGTCCTGTGCGCCGTGGCCGCGGGCGCGGTCGTGCTCGGCCTGCGCGGCATCCACGCCGACGAGCGGCACGCGGTCCGGGCCGACCGCGTCACGACCCGGGTGACCGGCCGGGACGACGAGTCGGTGCACGTCCGCACCGAGGACGGACGGCCCCTGAACATCCCGTCCGTGTACCCCGAGGACTACGGTGCCGGAACCACCGTGACCGTGCTGGAGGACGGCGGGTGGCGGCGGCTGTCGGCCGAGTCCTACGACGCCTCCGGCTGGCAGCTGCTGACCCTGGCCGCCGGGCTCCCCGGAATCTCCCTGCTGGCCGTGGGGGTACTCTCCCGCCGCCGTGCCGCGGTCCTGCGCCGCGCCCCCGTGCCCGCCCTGCGCGTGCGGGAACGAGTCGCCCACGACGGCCGCACCTGGGTGTACGCGGCCGACGACGCGGCAGGCCGCACACCGCTGTTCAGTTGCGTCTGCGTGCCGGCGCTCGGTCCGGAGGACGAACACGGCTTCTGGTACGCCGACTTCGGGGATCCGTACGACGAGGACGAACCGGTTCTCCTGGACACGCGGGTGCGCGCGGCCGTCATGTTCGGGGCCCCGTACGAGGGTGCGGAACTGTACTTCCGCACGGCCGAGACGGACGGTACGCCACTGCTCATCCGCACCTGCGCCCCCGTACGGCTGCCCCGGGCGGGCCGGGGTCCGCTCCTGGAGCTCCCAAAGGAGCCGTCGGCCGGGCACCCGGCCGACCCGGCAGCCGGCCCGCTCAAGCCCCTGGACGGTCCGAGGCACTGGGGCCCGGGCAAGGGGTTCCGGGCGGCGGGAGCAGCCTTCGCCCTGATCGTGGTGGCGGGGGTCCGGTTCTTCGCCGGTGAACTGGCGGCGGAGGGGTTCGGCTGGCGCGTCGTCCTGCTTCTGGGCCCTCTCACCTTCGTCAGCCTCGCGGCCACCCTGCTCAACTGGCGGATCACCGCGGACGCCTCGGGACTGTGGCTGGCCGGGGCCTGGAGGGTGCGGCACGTGCCGTGGGAGCGACTGCAGTCGGCCGTGTGCACACGGGAGGGCGGCGTCCGGATCCGGGTCGCCGGTGAGGAGACCTGGGAGCTGCACGGACTCGGTGCGCTGTGGCTGGAACGCCTGCGGCGGCGGCCTTCCTCGTACGCCCTGATGGCGGACGAGATCACCGCCCTCGGGGCGCATCCGGAACTGCGCCCCGCCGGGATCTGCCCGTCGCCGGAGCGCGGGCTGCCGATGGGCCCGCCGCTGCTCGCGCTCACCGTCGTGGTCGCTCTCACGGCGTTCCTGTGAGCCGGGACCCGGCGGTGGCCGCCGGGCCCCCGGTCAGCGGCGGGCGCGGTCCGTACGCAGGGCCAGGACCGGGCAGGCGGCGACGGCACGGCGGGCGTGCCCGCGCAGATGCGGGGGCACCGTGGTGTCCTTGAGGATCGGATAGCCCCACTCGTCGAGGTCGATGAGTTCGGGGAGCACTTCGGCGCACAGACCGCGGCCCGTGCAGGCGATGCGGTCGATGCGCAGGGTGCGGGCGCGGTGGTGGGCGCCGGTGTGGGTGTGGGTCATCGCCATGTCTCCGGGGCCGTGGCGGGTGGTACGGGAAGCAGGGGCGGCCGGCGGGCGGCGGCGCAGGCGCCGTGGGCCAGGTGGTGCTCGACGTCGTCGGCGAAGCAGCGCAGGGCGGACGCGGCGAGTCGGGCGGCGCCGTCGGGATGGCGGCAGGCGCCCCGGTCCGGCAGCAGACCGGTGCGGTGGCGCAGCCGCGTCAGGAGCCCCGGGCCGGCCCGCCCCGCGGCCAGCGCGCCGAAGTCGTCGGCCACCGCGGGCAGTCCGAGGCGGCAGGGGCCGCACTGGCGGGCGCTGTGAGCGGCCAGATAGCCGAGGATCCGGGCCGTCTCGGTGAGCCCGCAAGCGTGGCGGGGAAGCGCGGCGACCACGCCCGCGCCGGGCGCGGCGCCCAGCGGGGCCAGGTCACGCCGGGTCAGGGGGGTGTCCAGGTGCTCCGCCGGGAGCCAGGTGCCGGCGAAGCCGCCGACCAGCAGCGCCCGCAGCGGCTCGGTGGGTCCGGCGGCGCGTTCCAGGACCGCGCCGAGCGGTGTGCCGAGGGCGACCTCCAGTACACCGGGGGCACCGACGGCACCCGAGACGGTGACGAGCACGGTGCCCGGCTCGTCCGCCGTGCCCGCCTGCCGGAACCAGCCCGGTCCGTAGCGGGCGAGGAGGGCCAGATGGGCGAGGGTCTCGGCGTTGTGGACCAGCGTGGGGCGCCGTGCGACGCCGCGCTCATGGCTGCGCGGCGGGCTGCCCAGCGGACGGGCCGGACCCCCGTTCAGCCAGCTCACCAGCGACGTCGACTCGCTGGAGACATAGGAGTGCGGAAGCGCGTGCAGCCGCACCGCGACGCCGTCGAGGCCGGCGCGCCGGCGGACGTCCACCGCGGCGCCCAACTGCCGGTGCTGGACGGAGCGGTCGCGAGGCAGGCACACATGGACGACATCGGCGCCGACCGCGGCCGCGGCCAGCACGGCACCGTCGAGGACGAGATGGGGCGCGACGGCGAGCAGGAACTGGTCCTTGCGGCTGGCGGGTTCGCTCTCCATGGCGTTGACGACGACCACGGCGCGCCCCCGCCGTGCCGCCACCGCGCGCAGCTTGCGGGCGGTCGGGAACCCGGCGCCGCCGCGGCCGGTCAGCCCGGCCGCTTCCACGGCCCGGACCAGCGGCATGGAGGTGCGGGTGCCGGTCGACGCGGCGACGGGGGGCGGCCCGTAGCGGTCCAGGTGCTCCTCCAGCGTGGCGGGCCGGCCGGTGGCGTACCAGCCCGCCAGCAGACGGGCGGCCGGGGTCTCGCCGGGAGCGGACGCCGGGCGGTACGGCGCGGCGGACGCCGGGCCCCGGAGGCTCACCGTCCACCTCCGGACTGGACCGCCGTCATGGCCGCGGCACGCTGCGCCCAGCCGGGCTGCAACGGCCCGGTGGCGAGGAACGCGGTGAGCAGCACCGGTACGGCCGCCGTGGCCACGGCGGCGGTGAGCCGTCCGGCGGCATGTCCCGGGCCGGCCGTGGCCAGCCGCCACCACACGGCCGCGACGACGGCGGCGAGGGATCCGGCGTAGAGCCAGAGCTGGAGGGGCAGCCGGGTGTCGGTGCCGGTTCCGGCGCTGTGGAAGAGGGCGAGCGGCCAGGCCGCGTAGGCCAGCCAGTGCACGGCCTTCCAGCGGCGCGCCCCGAGCCGCAGCCGCACCGCGCTGGTGACCGCGACCGCCAGCAGCAGATCGAGCGCGACCGTGCCCAGGCCGAGCCAGAGCGGACGGTAGGAGGCGCCGAACGGCACCACGGACACCGCCCAGCCCAGGCGGACGAACGGGTCGAGCACCGCGGTGGCCACGTGCACCGCGAGGAACACCAGTGTGAGCAGGGACAGGTTGCGGTGCAGCAGCCCGATCTCGAAGCGGCCGGCCCGGCGCGGTGCGGCCCGCCCCCCGGAGGCGATGCCGAGCGCCACGGTGGCGGTGAGCAGCAGCAGTGCCACGGTGCCGCCCGCGCGGCTGGCGTACCACAGGGGGCTGCCGGCCGAGGCCAGGGTCGTCAGGGGCGTCATGGTCGTCATGGCGGTCATCGGGGCCCTCCGGGAGTGGTCTGCCGGCCCGGGCCGGAGCCGGGGGCGCTGTCGGGGGCGGCGTTGGGGGCGGGAGAGCCGGTGGAGGGTGCGGGGGCGTCGGGGGGCCAGCCGCCGACGCGCACGACGCGGCCGTGGAGGTCCACCAGCCGGGCGGGGAGCGCAGCGCGGCGCAGCCGGTCGACGGCTCCCTCGCCCCGTACGATCGCCGCCGTGGCGGCCGCGTTGGCGTCCACGCAGGTGGCCGCCGCGACGGTGACCGTGCGCCAGACGGGCGTGGCGGGCTCGCCGGTCGCCGGATCCACGATGTGGTGCAGGGCGCGTCCGGCCCGGCGCCAGGTGCGCACCCGGACACCGGAGGTCGCCAGTCCCCCGTCGGTCACCGCCACGGCGGGGCCGCCGTCCGGGTCGGGCCGGGCGTGGTCGTCGGCGAGGGCGATCCGCCAGCCGTCGTCCGGCGCCGGTCCCGCGACGGAGATGTCACCGCCCAGGTTGACCAGCACCCCGCAGCCGA